>JBAIXS010000370.1:0-2501 GCA_037916395.1 Candidatus Sulfobium mesophilum | reverse complement strand
ACACCTGCTGCAATCCCTATGAAGATGGATCCGCATATATTCACATATCCGGCGGCCGGAGTTATGGCAACCAGACCTCCCACCGCGCCCGAAGCAAGTCCCAATACCGTAGGTTTTTTTGAATGCATCCACTCAGCCACCATCCAGGACAAAGCCGCGACAGCAGCCGCAGTGTTTGTATTAATGAAGGCGGCTCCTGCCGTCCCGTTTGCTGCCACGGCCGACCCTGCGTTAAAGCCGAACCATCCGAACCACAGAAGTCCTGCGCCGGTCACGACGAGTGTCAGATTGCCCGGCATGAGGGCCTTTTCTCTTCTTCTTCCGAGGACTAACGCGCCTACAAGGGCGGCGATACCGGCGTTAACATGGACTACCGTGCCGCCCGCAAAGTCGAGCGCCCCGAGCTTTGCCAGAAAACCCCCGCCCCATACCCAGTGAGCAACCGGCAGATAAACCAGGGTCATCCAAAGCACGGTAAAGAGGACCCAGGCGGAAAACTTCATCCGTTCTATGTACGCCCCGCTTGCCAGCGCCACGGTGATTGCCGCAAACGTCAGCTGGTAGGCGATATAAATGAACTCCGGGATTGTCTTTGCGAGGTCTGATATGCTGTTCGACCCGACACCCTTTAGAAAAAGCTTGTCAGCGCCGCCTATGAGTCCGCCGATATCGTTTCCGAAAGAAAAGGTATACCCGTACATTACCCATAGAAGACTGACTATGCAAAATGTCACAAAGGTCATGGCCATAGTGTTCAGGGAGTCCTTGCGCTTCGACAACCCGCCGTAAAAGAGAGCCAGGCCCGGAATGGACATAAGCATGACAAGGGCTGTTGCCACTATCATCCATGCCGTATCGCCGGTATCGATCTTGGCCGGAGCTGCAGGCGCTGCGGCAGGCTGGACAGGCATCTCCTGGGCGGAGGTTGCCGGGGCAGGGGCAGGCTGCGCCTTCTCTTCCGCGAAGAGTAAGCCCGCTGACAGCAATGTCCCAAGAATCACGAAGACAACCATAATTTTTCTCATTTTATTTCTCCTTCTTCTTTTATGTCACATAATGCAAATATATTTATTCTCATCGTTTTACAGACCCTTGCCTTCATGATTGTCCTCAATCCATCTTACCTCCTTCTTCCTTATGCCAAACTTATTGATCTTGAAAACAATTATACTTTCCGTTATGACGAGCTTTCTCGCGGCCCTCGCCATTACCCAATCGCATTCCTTGAGAGCCTTGATGATTTCCTCTCTCTCTATCTCCTGTATCCTGTCTTTCAGTGTCACGTTCATCACCTTTCCTTTATGATTAGCCAATAATATGCCAGACCGTATGCCTTCATTTTTAAAGGATTTACGAAAATGCATGTCGAACATTTTTGTAATTTGCGACATTTTTGTGGTTTTTTTGTGTTAGAAATGTCTTCTGTGAGGCTGCTGAGGCTTGCGCTTATAAATGTAATAAATTTTTTTATAGGCTTTTGTTTTCTGATGTGGTAAACTTATGCATTATTGTCGCTTTATTCCGTTTCAATAACCCGGGAAAGAAAAATTATGAAAGAAATTAAAGAGATCATGGACATGGGAAGACGTCTTGACGAATTAGCGTACGAGACCTATACCCTTTTTTCAAAAAGAGAAGACTTTGACAGGCCGCTGGTCGCTTTTTGGGCCGGCATGGCGGAATGGAAGAAGAACCACCTGAAGCACTGGAAAAAAGTTTCCCGGACCTATGTTTACAAGAACCTGTTTGACAGGAAGCCGGAAGACCTCAAGGTTATTATTAAACAGCTGAAGAACATCCAGTCGGAGCATGTAGAGTTCATGCGCAGACTCAGAAAAAAAAGGATAGGCCAGGACGAGGCGATTTCTCAAACGATCCTGAATGAGTTTTGTCTGATTACAGATATTTTTCTTGAGATCTTCTATACCTATGACGAGTCGATTCAGGACCGCTCATGCAGCTTTGTCGAGGACTGTGAGTTGCACCTTGTGAAGATGGCAAATGCCCTGAAGCCTTATCTGAAATTGAACCCTCTTTACGCTGTCCTGCTGAGGTCTATCGTGGACCTCAAGCATAAATACGACTTCCTTCTGACCACATTCGGAAAGATGAAGAAGGCCGCGGGCTAAGGTTTTTCTCCCGATTCCACGGGATCAAGTCTTCTTGGAAAAAATCAGGATAGGACATCTCTCCACCTTCTATCATACAGCTATGGTCCTCATGGCAAGGGAGGAAACCGCCCGGAGGCTTGGAGTACCCGTCGAATGGAGACTTTTCGGCACCGGCCCTGCCATCGTAAATGCTTTTGAAAAAAGAGAACTCGACCTTGCCTATGTGGGGCTTCCGCCCGCAATTATCGGGATAGACAGAGGCCTTGACATTGTCTGCATCGCGGGCGGGCATATGGAAGGCACGGTCTTAAGCGCAAAGAAACATTACCGTGGCTTCCCGGAAGTGTCTGAGCTGGGTGAAATACTTCGTCAGTTTGCGGGTATGAAAAT
>JBAIXS010000369.1:0-5768 GCA_037916395.1 Candidatus Sulfobium mesophilum | reverse complement strand
ATTTCACTTCATAGATATAATCCTTTGATTCCGGCGGCCGGGCGGCCGATTGCGCCAGCATCGGTTCGATGGGATCGCGCAGCCAGTCAACCTGAGGCTTGTCCAGCCGCTCAAGAAGCCATTCGTTGTCCCGTGTGCGGTTCATCCTGTACTCCGCGTTGATCTCGCCGCTATGGAGTCGAAAATGGAAACCGTTTTTTTTCTCCTTGGTGATTTCGTGCTTCCCGCGCGCAAAGATCCACATATCCCCTCCGCCATATTGTCCCTTCGGTATAGTCCCTTCGAAGTTTACATATTCAAGAGGATGATCCTCGGTCGAAACTGCAAGTCTTATGATGCCCGGCCTGGGCGGAAGTCCTTTTGGAACGGCCCATGATTTAAGCACACCCTCCCGCTCAAGACGCAGGTCATAATGAAGGCGTGTTGCGTGGTGTCTGTGCACCACAAATGCATCACCTCCCCCGACCGCCACAGCCGGCAGCGGCTCAGGAGTCTTTCCGAAGCTTCTTTTTGCTGCGTATTCGGCAAGCATCCCGGGAGTCTTGTGCTTCCCGGATGGAGGAACTTCCTTCTTTGTTACAGCCCGTTTCTGCATGGTATGAAGGCCTGAAGCATATGCCGTAATACCTTCCCATGCATCGCCGTCGCGAACCACAAGTCCGGGCACACCGCGCATATTAAAATCAGCTGCACTGCTGATGCCGGCCAGTTGATCCCACCGAAGAGGCATTGACACAGGCGCGCCGGGAAGGCCCCGAACACTGTACGCCGATACAATGCTCTGATGGCTTCGGTTTCGATAGATGTCTATTAGCACCCTGCCTTTGCGCGCCTCCTTCTTCACCTGAAGCGTAGTCGATTGGCCATGTGATTCAACAAATAGCTTGCCCAGTTCTTTCGCCGCCCCAAAGACTTTATCGAATGTCCACCTGGGTTCTATGGGCACAACGACGTGAAAGCCCTTGCCTCCGGTCGTCTTTACAAACGGATGATAGCCATAATTTTCGACGTGCTCTTTCAGGTCAAAAGCGATTCCGGCAAGATCCTGCAGCCTGTAGTTTTCAGGCGGGTCCAGGTCAAAGACAAAATAATCAGGTTTGTCGAAATGAGGCGACCGGCAATGCATCTGATGAAGCTCAATACAGGCCAGGTTTGCAAGCCAAACAAGCGAAGCCTCCTCGGTTGCTATCACATAATCGATTTTTTCTTCCTTTTCTGAATCCCCCAGCATAACATGCTCTATCCACTCCGGCGCCCATGACGGTTTGTTTTTCTGGAAGAACCGTTCACCGTTAATGCCATCAGGATAGCGAACGAGCGAAAGGGGGCGTCCCTTCAAATGGGCAAGTATTGTGGGAGCGACTTTCAGATAATACTCGATCAGTTCCGCCTTCGAAATATTATCGTCGGGGTAAAGAAGTTTGTTCAGATTCGAAAGCTCAATCTTTCGTCTGCCGACCCGGGCTATTTGTGATGTTCTGCGCATAAAATGAGCGGGCTATTATTTTATAAATATAGACGTTATTGAAATAGTATGGCATCCAATAAGAAAAAACTCCCCTGGCCCCCCTTGCCAAAGAGGGACATCTTTCTTGAAACCGCGGGAAGTGAATTTATCATAATTATCTTCCAGTATGTTTTTATGCCCTCCCTTCGGAAAACGGAGGCGAGGAGGGATTTTACGTATCAATTTAATTTCCATTATGAGATCATTTCTTCCTATTGCGAAATCCTTTTGACTCCGCAAGCGCCCTGAAAGACATCGCCATTTCAGGCCCTGCGGCCTCTTCCTCATGTTTAAAGAAAACAAAGGCCCTCTCCCATTTTTGAGAAAGAATCTTCTGATGCCAGTGTGACAGCTCGGCATCCGAATAGTCTGAACGGCGCAGGCGCAGATACCCCCATGAAGCAGTGGCGATAATCTCATTTACCGGACTCTTATCGGCATCAGAAATGCAGAGGCTGCAGCCTTTTTCACGCAGGACATCAAGGAGGTCGCCGCCATCGAGCCATGACGGGCTGCGAAACTCAAATGCGCAAGGCACGCCGCCGGGAATCTGCCTGAGAAAGGCCTCGAGACCGCGGAGGTCGGCACGAAAACTGGCGGGAAACTGGAAAAGAACCGGCCCCAGTTTTCTATCCAGGACCGACAGCGTACGGAAGAGATATTCGGTCTCTTCTTCCACATTCTTTAACCGCTTCAGATGGGTGATCACCTGAGGCGCCTTGATCGCAAAGATGAAATCAGCGGGTACCTGTTCCGCCCATGACGAAAGAATGTCCGCTGTGGGCATGTGATAAAAGGTATTATTTATCTCTACCGAGTTGAAACTTTCTGAATAGAAACGAAGCATTTCCTTGGGAGAGATTTTTTGAGGATAGAAACTTCCTCTCCATTCCTTGTATCCATACCCGCTTGTTCCGATAAAGAATTTCATGTCTTCAATGAATCCCTACAAGCAGTTTATCACCAGGCGACGGCGGATGGAAGGTTATATAAGCCATGACCACTTAGTCCACGTTATTCATGAGTTTCATACAAAAAGAAACAAAATATAGCGGGGTATGGTATTGGAGCGGTTTCTTTTGCCGATATACCTACAGTATGTTTATAGTATCATGAGGCAAAAGCCTCGGAGCTTGCCCGCCTGAGGCGGGCGAGCGAGAATGAGCGAAAATACTATATCCCGCTTTATTGTTCCATCAGTTTATCAGTAATATGGGCTGGGCGAAACAGGCGGAAAAAAAAAGGTCGCAGGCTACAGAGCCGCGACCCGAGTGCAGTAGAAAATCAATTACTCCATTTCTCTCATAAATTTGAAATAAACCATCGTCCAGTTTCCGAGCACTATCGCGGTAATGGCTATAAGGCTGGCAAGGGACATCGTCGACATTCCGGTAACACCATGGCCGAGATTGCAGCCTCCAGCGATGACCGCGCCTATCCCCATAAGGATACTCCCGAAAAACACCGTCAATACTTCTTTTGCCGGCGGAATCTTCCATTTGAACTCTTTAAGGCCGGATGAACTGAGAGCAGCGCCGATGGGAACGGCAAGGATAAAAAATACGCCCCATGTGCCCTTAAACAACCCGATAAAGCTGAATTCCGGGAAAGGCGAATGGGAGCTGTTGGTCAGCACGGAGTTGAAGAATTCCCTTAAGGGCGTGGTAATAGCAAGGCCTCTAGGTACACCGCCGAACAACGACGATATTTCCCACGCGGCAATGGTCAATAATCCGATTAATACTCCGGTTAAGCCCCACGAATAGCCCTTGCCGGATTTGCCGAAGGTCGGCTTCCCCTTAAAGACAAAGGTCAATACCAAAACAGAGAAGACCGCTATGGTGGCCCATTTTGCCGTAGGGCTGCCGCCAAACAGGTCCCAAATGGCAGGGTTAGTCTTTCCGGCTATCTCGACCTTGAAGCCCTTCAGGAATTTATTAACGGGGCTTAATAGACCATCGGCTGTCATGCCGATTCCGAAGAAAAACCCTATGACCGCAATCATTGCCGCCATCTGCCCTTCCCCAACCCTATAGACGATTCCGCTTGCGCATCCGCCCGCAAGCACAATCCCCAGTCCAAAAAGAAAACCCCCAAGGATATTTGCGATCGGCACAAAATTCTGGCGCAAAAGAGTTGTTGCGGCAAGCTGGCCGGTTTCATGATCAAAAGTCATGATGAGTCCGGCATCTTCAAGTACATTAGTACCTATCAGGGCGACCACAACGCACAGGAGATATGACCTGAAAAGGGTGAAATCCTTGATGAATATAATATCCCTAAAGGCCGAGTTGAGACAAAAACGCCCTCTTTGGAGAATGAACCCGAGGGCCAGTCCGAGCGCTACTGCCGTCAAGGCAGACACATAACTACTGTAAAGCATACCTTTTCCTCCCCGTTACTGCTGTTTTTAATATCATTAAGTATTAACCAACGCAACATTTTAACATTTCTTAAAAGCCGGAAACAATTATTTGGGACCTTATTATTTGGGACCTTAATTTGAATAATGCGATAAGGAACAGCTTTCAAACTCTCTAACCAATATCATTCGCAGCAGGCTACCTAAACCGGGCGAGTCTAAACAATGGGGAAAGTCTTCGTATTATTCTGCTAAGGTATTTCGGGAAACTTGAACACTATCTCTTCCCCTGCCAGGGCCTCGGCAAGGAATGTCTTTAAATCTTTCTTTTCTTGAGCAGTCAGACCGAGAGGTTTCAGGACTGTGTTGCCCTCTCCTCCACCCTTGTCGAAGAAATCTATAACCTGATCCATCGTCTCAAACACGCCGTTATGCATATAGGGAGGCGACTTTACCATGTCCCGAAGAGTCGGGGTCCTGAAAGCCTTCCAGTCTTTCTTGTCCTTGGTGATGAGATATCTGCCGGGGTCTTCTTTAAGGTTCCGGTAATCTTCATAATGATAGACCTTTGCGACAAACCGCATGGTGGCATTTACCAGGGGATCATTGAGCAATTTAGGATTTTCAGGAACATGGAGGGCATAAAATTTATCATCCGTAAGGTCGGCGCCGTAGTGGCATTCAGTGCACCGTCCTTTGCCTTTGAAAACCTCCAGGCCCCTTCTGGCACCGGCCGAAAGAGCGCCTTCATTGCCGCTTAAGAGCTTATCCAGGGGGGAATCTTTCGATATCAGCGTCCGCTCGAAAGAGGCGATTGCCATTGCAATCCTCTCCCTGTTCACCTCAGCGCCAAATACCTTTCTGAACTCCCCGACATATTCCGGCACCGACCGAATATATTCTTCGAGATAGTCAATGTTCTTATTCATTTCAAAGGCCGACATCATCGGAAAAAGGGCCTGCTCTTCCAGAGTTTTCGCCCTTCCGTCATGAAACAGATATTTACGATAAGCCGTATTTATAAGCGTCGGCGAATTTCTCCAGTTCTTTGTCGTAGGATAACTAAGTGATATATCGAGACCGTCTGTATAGGCAAGCTCAGGGTTATGGCAGGTGGCGCAGCTCATCGTTCCATCGCCCGAAAGCCTCCTGTCGAAAAACAGCTTCTTCCCCAGTTCGATCTTCTCAGGGGTCTGTGGGTTATTATCAGGGATTGGGACCGATCTTAAAGGCTCCAATTGCCCAGCCTCGGAATATGAAGAAAAGACTAAAAACATGAGCATAAGAACTGCTGACACTAACCCGCTTAATTCATAGACTTTTGGAGCCGCCTGGGAAAAACGCAGTGTGGGGCTGTATTCGAGCGGCTTCAATTTCTCGTATTGCCCGCAGGGGGCGAGGCGAGAAATTGCCTCGGAGCGAAGCAAGAATGAGCGAAAAAATAGACCCATACTGCATCTTTGCATAATCTGGACTGAAGGTCTTTTATTTCTTCTCACCCTTAAGTTCCTCGTCAACGACCTTTTTCAGGTAGTCATACGGAACGTCACCGACTACTTTCCTGCCGTTGATAAAAAAAGTAGGCGTGTTGTAAAGATCAAGCGAAAGGGCCAGCTTTTTGTCCCGCTCTATCAGGGCGGAGTGACTCATCTTATCGAGACTGTCAGTGAATGTCTTGGTATCAAGCCCGATTTCCTTTGCGTATTTTATCAGGCTTTCCCTGTCCAACTTAGGCGAATTCTTAAGCAGGATGTCGTGCATCTCCCAGTATTTGCCCTGGTCAAGGGCGGCCAGGGACGCCTCTGCCGCGATATGCGAGTAGTCTCGGTATTTATATGGGTTGTTCTTGATGACAAGCCTAACTTTGCCTTTGTACGTATCCATAATCTTTTTGACGGT
>JBAIXS010000368.1:0-2245 GCA_037916395.1 Candidatus Sulfobium mesophilum | reverse complement strand
GCGAAATCAACTGCAGCTGTTTTTTTCCCTATTCCCGCCTCTCCGCAAAATAGATAGGAAGATGCGACCTTCTGCCTCATGAGTATTCCAAGAAGCATCCGGACCGCCTTTTCCTGGCCGATGATATCTTTAAGAGACATGTCTATCCCATTTGTACGGAGACACATTCTCTCTCATACCCCTGCATCCTTCTCAAGAGGGAAACAAAATGAGGTCCCCTCTAGGGAGGGGCAGGGGGGAGGGTCAGCTTTGAGCATATTTATGATTTATCCTTTTTCTCCAAAAATGCATCCACGATAGCGACAATTTTCCTGTGTACCTCTTCTACACCGTCTGAACAATCAACCAGCCGTATTCTGTCCGGTTCCCCGGCTGCCATACTTAAGAACCCCTTTCTCACTTTTTCATGAAAGGAGATGTCTTCAAGTTCGAGCCGGTCACGCTTTTGAATATTGCGGTTCCTCATCAGACCGGTTTCTACGTCAATGTCGAGCAATATAGTCAGATTCGGCCTCAGTCTGCCGGTAGCGACAGCGTCGAGGGAATCGATAATATCCAGACCTATGCCTCTGCCATATCCCTGATAGGCCATCGTCGAATCGCTGAACCTGTCGGTGATTACCACGTCTCCCCTGAGCAGGGCAGGCATCACAATCTCCTTTATGTGTTGGACCCTTGCAGCGTTATAAAGGAGAAGTTCTGTAAGCGGCTCCATGTCTGTGCTTTCAGGTGAAAGAAGGAGCTCCCTTATACTGAGGCTAATCCTTGTGCCGCCCGGTTCTGCCGTCTGAGTGACGCCGACGCCTTTATCCCTTAGATAATTTGCAAGCAGGGTCGACTGTGTGGATTTGCCGGTGCCCTCGATGCCTTCAATAGATATGAAGATGCCCTTCACGCAAAAGCCTCTTTCAGCCTCATGAGAATCTGAAAGACCTTGAGCGTTTCCTCAACGGTCCTTGATCCGGTGCCGCAGGAGGGCGTGATGAGTATATGCGAAAGAAGTATTTCTTCAGTAATTTTTGCTGAGAGTTTCCTTATTCCCTCCCGGAAGCGCGCCGTCACCGAATCCGGGGTTTCGAGGGTTATCGCGTCCGAAGTAGGGACAATTCCCCACGCGAGGAGGCCACCCCGGGAGAAAAAGTCTATGAACTCATCAGGATAAAGGGCAATGGTATCGACATAGTCATAGGCATCGAAGTTGATGATATCAGTTCCGCACCGCGCTACGAGCGGCCAGTTTGCGTTCCCGCAGCAATGAATGCCTGCAATACCCCCAGCGGAATGGATAACTTCCGCCAATTCGCTGATCAGTCTCAGACTTTCCTCTTCACTGACGCCCAGATAAGCGGAAGTCCCAAGCGCAGAGAGGATTGGCTCATCGATGAACACGATCACCTTTGACGCGTGGGCACTCAATAAATCGATCTGCCACCTCGTTTTGGCTTTTAAAAGCATAAGGCAGATCTCCCGCAGCTCCTCATCGAAATATATTGGTTTTCCTCCGGAATCTTTCAGTCCCAGGGTGAATGTCAGCGGACCTGTGACATGCCCCTTTAAGAACTCAAACCGCTTTTCCCCTATAACATCAATGAAGGTGTGAAGGCCCTTTGCATAATCCTCGGATATTGCTATCCGGCTGTCGTCTTGCCACCCCTCGTAGAACCTTTCGAGCTCATCGGAGCTGTTTTTTTCGATCCAGACTATCTGTTTTTCCGCGTCGATCTTTATAAAGGGCATTCCCTCCGAATATTGGGGGATCATGAATTCCCTGAAAGAAATCCGCGGAAGCTGGGGCCAAAACGGGATGTCGAAAGTCTCCAGTACGAGTCTGCAGGCATCCTCGGCTTTAAGGTGAGGCAGGCTTCCTATTCCTGTTGTAGAAAAAGGTTTTATCATCTATGAATGATACCCTATCAGGATGCGTTGTTTCAAAGATTTTTGAGACGTTCTTAAGGGTCGCAAAATTTAAATACATTGTTCTGAAAATCTCCTCTCACCCCTCTTTGCCAAAGAGGGGAATTATACCTCCCTTTGGTAAAGGGAGGGTAGGAGGGATTTTTATAACTCAATGTTGTCCTTATTCTGAGACAGTTACTATGTAGCACTCCTGCGCCTTCGTATATAATAAAGAACTAATGGCACGATTTGTTTTTCTTTTTTTGTTATTGATTCCGATAATAGCCTCAGCAGCCATGACGGAAAGCGACATCGCCGCTTTGCAAAACAAAATGAAGATAATGCCGCC
>JBAIXS010000367.1:0-4452 GCA_037916395.1 Candidatus Sulfobium mesophilum | reverse complement strand
AATTTATAGGCTACCTGTTTTTTTTGCTTGACAATGATCTCAAAGTTTGGTTTCATATAATCATTAAGCGCCTCGTTACCTCCCCTAAGCTGCTGCCCACATCCCACGGGCAGCAGCACTTTTTTTTATTCTATTTCCATCAGTTCATACTTTCTGTCGCCGAGCCCGAGCCTTTCCGCTTCTTCCAATTGTAAAATATAGGGCTTTTTGTGGATCTTCATCAGTATATCCTCGCCTGAACCCGCATTTTTCTCCGAGGCAAGGGACCCGGGCAGGGGGTCGGATTTAAGGAGCATATCTACGCTTGCCTGCTCTATCGACACAATGTCGTCAGAAAGTAGTATTCCGGCATCCTGCATAACGGGCACTTCCGCAGCCGGCATGCAGTCACATTCAGGCTGGATCTCGGTAAGGAAGTTGATAAAGATCACCTTCCTTTCATCGAATGTGCTCAGGACCGCACCGGCGGCCTCAGCAAGAGAATGCATAAACCTCCTGTCATCGCCGGGCATTGCAATAGATTCAGCCTGACATACCCTCTCGCACCTGCCGCATCTCCAGCAATTATCGCCTTCCCATACGAGTTCCCCTTCTTTGAATTCGATTGAATCCATCGGGCAGATGTCACGGCACTGATAACAAAGTTCACATTTGTCCTTATCCCATACTAGTTCACCTTCTCCGATGGTATGCATGGAGCCTCTTCCACATTTCCACCCGCAGGTACGGTGATAGGCGCTCACTCCTCCCATGGCCAGGTTCTTTATCGCACCGGCGTACCCTGCATTAATATGCCCTTTAACATGGGAGCAGACAACCATGGCCGGTACATCATGGATCACGGAGGCCACGGCCACCTCCCCGAGAATTTCTCCGGCCTTAACAATGATACTGTCGTTGCCGTACAGACCGTCGGCAAGCACAACAGGCGCACCGACTGAAAGATGGTTTATGCCGTTTTGGTTTGCGACGTCGAGATAATCAAGACCCTTTATACGCACAGTATCAGTCACAAAGGGCTTTGCCCCTATCTTTTTCAGCGCCTCAACGACCCCCCTAAGAAATACGGGCCTCACAACCCTGTGCGCGCCTTCGGAGCCGAAGTGCGTCTTTATCGCAACCCATTCATCAGGACTGAAATAATCCATCAGTCCCAGCTCCATAAGAAGTCTGGCGAGTTTGCCGGGCATGCTGTCTTCGTATCTCCACTTTTTCACCCTTGCAGATGCAAAATAGACCTTCGACATAGATATATTCTCCTTGCGAGGCAATCCTCAAATATGTTCAGCTGCCAGATAATAAGCCATCGCGTTCACTGCTTCTGCAGCCGGTCGCGGGCATCTCCTTCACCGCCACTGCCATTACTGCCCCATGATATTTAAAATATGGCGGGATGCCGAATAAACGCAACGACGACTCCTTATAAAATTAATCCACGTCGTGTATCCCGACAAGCACCTATAGGGATATTTTCGATAACGTCTGATATCGAATCAAGCTCGAATATTTCAATATCTTGTCGATTCGTTGGTGATATGAGGCGTTCAGCCATATTCCTTTTTCTTTTTTGGACAGGAATTCGCCGCTACATAAAGTTATTTTTCTTCAAGACTGCGGTCGTAAAGTTCTTTCCTGCTCAGTCCGTACTGCTCAGCAACACGTTTGACCGCTTCTTTTCTTCCCAGGCCCTTTCTCATTAGAGACCTGATTTCCTTTATGGCGTCTTCTTCCCTGTCGTCTTCCCCTGCTTCCCGTCTGCCTTCTACAGCCAGAACGTATTCCCCGGCAATCTTTGAGTCGATCAGCAACTCAAAAACTTCTGAAACCGTTCCCCTCATAACCTCCTCGTGGAGTTTTGTAAGCTCCCTCGCAAGCATCATCCTTCTCTGACCGAATATTTCTGACATTTCCGCCATAGACTCAACTATTCTGTGCGGGGATTCATATATGACGACAGTCCTTTTCTCAAGCCTCAGCTCCTCCAGAAACCTTCTTCTCTGAGACTGTTTGGCAGGCAGGAACCCGCAAAAAAGAAACTCCTCGGTCGGAAAACCGGATATGGTGAGGGCAGCGATCAGGGCAACAGGCCCGGGGACAGGCACCACCTCAAAACCTTCTTCCAGTGCCCTCTTTATAAGGACTGCGCCCGGATCGGAGATGCCAGGAGTGCCTGCGTCTGAGACGAGCGCCACGGAATGCCCTGTACTCAGTCTTTCTATCACCTCTTCAGCCCTGGCCTTTTCCTTTTCTCCCCAGTAGCTTATCATCGGCTTTGCTATGCCGTAATAGTTCAGGAGCTTAAGGGTATGTCTGGTATCTTCGGCGGCTATAACATCCGCTTCCTTGAGGACCCTGACCGCCCTGAAGGTTATATCTTCCAGGTTGCCTATGGGTGTTGAGACAATGTACAGTGTACCTTTGGGCATGTCTATCTGACATTCAACAGTTTTCTCAAACGCTGGTCGGCTCTGACTATATCATCGGCATCGTCTCCGCTTAACTCCCAGCTGTATTCGTCCTTGGCGGTCCTCTTGAGTCTGATCTTGACGGGTTTCCTGGGTTTTATCTGCTGAAGTTCAGGCTGCTTTTTCACAGAGAAAGCTTCCTGCGCCGCAAAGGCGGAGAACGTCATAGAAAACAGAAACAGTATCGTCAGAAATAAACGCGGCTGCAGCTTTTTCATTAGTAACTCCTGTACCTGTTCGTTATTGGAAAGCGTCTGTCCCTGCCGAAAGCCCTTGCCGTTATCTTCACACCGGGGGGCGACTGTCTCCTTTTATATTCACTCTTATCAACCATGCTGATGACCTTGCGGACGCTGTCGCTTTCGCATCCCAGCTTCAGGATCTCCTCGAAACTTACTTCATCCTCCACGTAGGCCTTAAGAACGGGATCGAGAACGTCATAAGGCGGAAGAGAATCGGTATCTTTCTGCCCCGGCTTCAGCTCTGCGGTAGGCTCTTTCCACAAAACCCGCGCAGGTATGACAGGCCCTTTCCCTGCGGAATTTCTCCACCTGCAAAGGGCATAAACAAGTGTTTTAGGCACGTCTTTAATTACCGCAAATCCCCCTGCCATATCTCCGTAAAGGGTAGCATATCCTACGCTCATTTCCGATTTATTGCCCGTCGTAAGGACCAGCCAGCCGAACTTGTTCGAAAAGGCCATCAGAAGGTTCCCCCTTATTCTTGCCTGAAGATTCTCCTCTGTGATGTCCTTTCCCCGCCCTTTGAAATGAGGATTGAGTTCCGTAAGATATGCATCGAGTATACGTCTGATCGAAATTTCCACTATCCTGATGCCGAGGCCGCGCGCAAGTTCAAACGCATCTTCCCGGCTTTCCCTCGATGTGAAGTCTGAAGGCATAAAAAGACCTGTCACATTATCTTTTCCGATCGCGTCGGCAGCTACCGCAGCAACCAAAGAAGAGTCAATCCCACCACTGAGACCTATTATCACGCCCCCGAACCCGTTTTTTCTGACGTAGTCCGAAGTGCCGAGTACAAGTGCCTTGTATATCTCCTCGTCTTCTTTAAGGCGCGGCTCGACCGCGCACTTCACAGGCTTTCTGTTGTGATATTCCGCCGAAGATATCCGGATCTTTTTTACCGGACAGGCAGAAAAACGGGAAACGGGTCCTTTTTTGCGTGCCTTTTCCCTCCTGAACTTCCTTACTTCTACGAGGTCAACATCTACGACCATGAGCTGTTCTTCGAACTGTTTGCCGCGTGCAATCTGGCGGCCGGTATGGTCAACCACCATGCTCAGACCGTCAAATACCAGCTCGTCCTGGCCTCCGACAGTATTGAGATAAGCTATTACAACCGAATTTTCAGTCGCCCTCTCATAAAGAATCCTTTCCCTTGTCGCCGGTTTCCCGCGTTCGTAAGGCGAGGCGTTTATGTTAAGTATAAGCTCGGCCCCGGCCAGAGACTGCGCGCACACAGGCCCTTCCCTGTGCCAGATGTCCTCGCAGATATTGATCCCAATCCTAATGCCTCCGAGACTGTAGACAGGCGGTCGCCCGCCTGGTTTGAAATATCTGAACTCATCAAAGACACCGTAGTTAGGAAGCAATATCTTATGGTACACATCTATAATCCTGCCGTCGGCAATAAGTGCTGCGGCATTATAAATATCTCCGGACTTTCCACGGTCTACAAACCCGGCCACAACGAATATCCCGGATACAGTCCTGCTGATTTTATTTACAGCGGCTATATTATCAGAGATAAACTGCGGCTTAAGCACGAGGTCTTCAGGTGGATATCCTGTCACCGCAAGCTCCGGAAAAACAACTATGTCGGCTTTGTTTCGTTTCGCTTTCTTTACATATTCAACGATCTTTTTCGAATTGCCGGCAAGGTCTCCGACAGTAGGATTAATCTGGGCAAGGGCAAGGCGGATGGTATTCAAATGAATAGTCCTTTTGGCATATGTACAATGATAAAT
>JBAIXS010000366.1:0-2514 GCA_037916395.1 Candidatus Sulfobium mesophilum | reverse complement strand
TGTTGCTGCCGGTCTTGCTGACAGGGTTGAGGTCCAACTGGCCTATGCGATCGGAGTTCCGGAACCTGTCTCTATCCTTGTTGATACATTTGAGACAGGCAAAATACCTGATGAAAAAATTGTTCCTCTGATAAGAAAGAACTTTGATCTTACGCCAAAGGGAATAATTGAAAAACTGAACCTGAGGAGACCGATATACAAAAAGACTGCTGCCTATGGCCATTTCGGGAAAAACGACCCTGACTTTACCTGGGAGGCTACGGATAAGGCCGCAGTCCTTAAGAGAGAGGCGGGAATCTAATCAAATAAAGTCTTAGTGTCATTTATAATGCTCTTTTGCTTTTTATCTGTCACTCCCGCTTGCCGGGAGTCTTTCTGAAGAAGGATTCCGGACAAGCCGGAATGACATTACTGGATGGGTGCGTTTGTCCCGATAACTGACGGTTCGACTGGGGTTTTTCATTTTTCATAATACATAGGAGGAGAGATGGTAAAACATGATGTCAAAGATATAAGCCTTGCCGCAAAAGGCAGGCTGAGGATAGAATGGGCGGCCAGGGAAATGGCGGTCCTTAAGAGCATTAAGGAGCGGTTTGCGAAGGAAAAGCCCCTAAAAGGCCTCAGGCTTTCCGCATGCCTACATGTGACTACCGAAACCGCTAATCTTATGGAGACTCTCAAGGCAGGTGGCGCCGACGTATTTCTCTGCGCGTCGAATCCTCTTAGCACCCAGGACGATGTTGCCGCTTCTCTTGTCAGGAACTCGGGCATCCCTGTTTTTGCGATAAAGGGTGAGGACCACAAAACATATTACAGACATATCATGGACGCTCTTTCGGCGAAACCGAATGTGACAATGGACGACGGCGCGGACCTCGTCTCGGTGCTTCACACAAAAAAGCAGGATCTTCTGAAGGGCGTGATAGGGGGGACAGAGGAGACAACCACAGGCGTGATCAGACTCAGGGCAATGGCCGAAAGAGGTGTTCTAAAATATCCGATCATAGCGGTGAACGACGCCTATACGAAATATCTGTTCGATAATCGCTACGGCACCGGCCAGTCTACGATGGACGGCATCCTCAGGGCCACGAACAGGCTTATCGCAGGCTCTGTGTTTGTGGTTGCCGGCTACGGGTGGTGCGGCAAGGGAATAGCGATGAGGGCCAAGGGCATGGGCGCACGGGTGATCGTTACAGAGGTCAATCCGCTGAGGGGGCTCGAGGCGACGATGGATGGCTTCGACGTGATGCCGATGAAAGATGCGGCCAGTCTCGGCGATATCTTTGTCACAGCCACCGGCGACATTGATGTCATATTCAAAGACTGTTTCAGACTTATGAAAGACGGGGCGATCTTCTGCAACTCCGGCCACTTCAACGTAGAGATATCTATCGATGAACTTAAAAAGATGGCGAAGTCCAGAAGGATAATCAGAGATTTCGTCGAAGAATATACGCTGAAAAACGGAAAGAGGATATACCTTTTGGGTGAGGGGCGTCTTATAAACCTTGCTTCTGCGGAAGGACATCCCTCCGCCGTCATGGATATGAGCTTTGCCAACCAGGCGCTTTGCGCTGAGTATATGGCGAAAAACTATAAGAAACTCGAAAAGAAGGTCTACAGCGTTCCCGAAAAGATAGATGCCGACATCGCGAGACTTAAACTCAGGGCGATGGGAACAAAAATAGATGTTCTCACGCCTGCCCAGAAGAAATATCTCAGAAGCTGGGAGATGGGGACGTAAAATAAAAGTTCATGAGTTGCTGGATATTGGCGGATCTTTGATCCGCCTTTTTTTTGCCTGTCCACAACATCCTGCGTATCAGTCATAAAATGGGAGCAGAGTGAAAAGAACTTCAGGGAGGAGTCATCCCAAGTCCTTGTCGGGTGTTTTTATTTGTGTTAATGTAAAACATGTCTTCAAGAGTAGTTTCCGTCAATATAAGCGATAAAAAGGGTATCAGGAAAAAGCCTGTAGAAGAGGTAGTGCTCAAGACGGAATACGGCATCGAAGGCGACGCGCATGCATCTTCGGCCTGGCACCGTCAGGTGAGCCTTCTTGCTCTCGAAAGCATTGAAAAAATGAGGCAGATGGGGCTCAATGTCTCGCCAGGAGATTTTGCCGAAAACATTACGACCGAAGGCGTCGATCTTGTCTCGCTTCCGGTGGGAACGAGGATGCAAATCGGCGCGGAAGTTGTCGGAGAGGTTAGTCAGATAGGCAAGGAATGCCATACGAGGTGTGCCATATATTACCAGGCGGGTGACTGCGTTATGCCGAAGGAAGGGATATTTATCAGGGTCTTAAAAGGGGGAAGGGTTAGGAAGGGAGACGGAATTTCAGTTATGGCAGAGGGGAATGAATAATGATAAAAGAGGTCCTGGCATTTTCGCTCATTCTCGCTTTGCTCCGAGGCAATTTCTCGCCTCGCCTATGGCAGGCAATACGAGAAATTGAAGCCGCTCAAATGCCATGCCCTCTTTTGTTCATGCATAAATCGAGCAAATGAT
>JBAIXS010000365.1:0-2376 GCA_037916395.1 Candidatus Sulfobium mesophilum | reverse complement strand
TTAAGGCCGAGATATATGCGACCGCTTCCCTCTGCGGCGCAATAACCTATGCCATACTCATAAGAAATTTCCCCGCGATGCCTATGCCCGCACCTGCCGCGATCATCGTGGTCCTCGGCATAAGGCTGGCCGCAATCCACTGGAAACTTTCACTGCCGGTTTTTCCGTCGGATAAAAAGTGAGTGCCTCCGTCTATGTGGTCTTTCGATGAGAGCGCTTTGAAACATGAGGGGATATTGCAGTCATCCCTCTTATTTTCGGCCGATTGAAAGCTGAAACTAATGAGGATTAACGGGAGAAATGTTTAGCCTAGGCTACCTAAAATCTCTGCCGCAAGGGGAACGGATTCAGAGGTGGTGACAGAGTTATCTGCTTTGTGCACAGGCTTTTCCGTCTGCTTTCCACAAAGTTTCTTTTTTTGCCGAGGGTCCAAAGGTCCACTGAAAAGAAAGGTACGAAAAAAATGTGTTAGGTCCTCTGAAGTCACTTCCTGCCGAAAAAAGAATGTGGTGTTCTTCACTCAGATTAAATGAACCGCCGACGTTGAACCCTGTTTCATTGCTCTCACCTTTTTCCTTAGGAGAATTGTTGAAGACTTCAGCTCCCAGTGTCAGCATCTTAGAGATTTCCCGCTGTAAAAGCCATCCAGTAAACCAGTAGTTCTTATTGTCTTTGCCATGATGATACCAGAAACCTCCTCCACCATATGTTGTCCACGGCCCCCAGCTCTTCTGGACCCAGATTGGAAAAAAAATCTTTATGTGTCCTTCGCCCAATCCTCTTGAGCTATCGCCTGTGGGGAAATCAACAAGCGGGAAAATGCTAACCTGTGGTCTCCATCCCTTTTCATCCTCATGGATAAAACGATATTTTACGCCTATTTCCAGATCGCCTAACCCGTACTGCCTTGAAGAATCGTGGGAAGATGAATAGGCCATGGGTACTACTACGGAAAGTTGTGTGTCTGGAAAGATACCGTAATTGACGTCAAGGTGCGGCAATGTAGCAGATGTCTCCTCTCCTCGTTCGTGTGACCATTGCGTGGCTAAATAAACTTCCCAGTGTCTATACTCCGCAGGTTCGGGATCGTCTGTGAAGAATGGTGGACCTGCCCATACTAAGCTGGCGCTAAGCATAAGAAACGTACTAACTGTCGCAAATAGCGCAAGGCATCGAAACATTAAAATATATTTGTTGATATTGATAAATTTATTTTTTTGCTTGCAGTTCTCATTCATAAAATCATCGCGTCTGCGTGTACTCTTTTGAAATGTTATATTACGCCCCTCCTTATTAGGCATACAGACTTGACAAGATATTGTCATCAAAGTATATCACTGAGGTTGTGTGAAGTGTAAATCCGTTTGTTAATCTGGACAAAGGGTGGCACGGTGATTTCGCAGAATCTCGATAATTCTTGACGTTGCGTTATTCCCAATATAATATAACGAATGTGAACAATTACAAAATGAAAAAATTTCCTGGCACAGCATTTATTATCCTCATAGTGTTGCAGATATTTTTCCCGGCAGGTCTGCTTCATGCTAAACAGGCTCCACCTGAGAAGCTGATCAAAATATTTGAACATCTTTCGAAGTTAGAGGAGAAATTTAAATCTGAAGAGTGGGACGGAGCAATTAAGGAAACCGATACTGTTTCTTCGACATTCAAGGAGGTGTTACCCCAGCTGAAAAAGACGTTCAAGGTTGATATCCTAACAACCTTCAATCAGCGCCTGAGAAATCTTAGGCAGACGATCCAAAGAAAGAATGTGGAAGCTACACAGGATAACTATATAGCACTTCAAGAGCTTCTTCTTACAATTATGAACAATTACGAATACAAGGTGCCGCCTGTTTTCGTCATCATCAATAAATATCTACAAGAGGCTGAGACTGCGCTGAAGAAAAAGGATTTCAAGAGGGTAGTAAGCGAAATGGACGAGATTGGAGACTTTTTTTATGGTGCAAATTATCTCTTGAAGGAAAAAGGCGTGAGACACAAAGATATTGAAGAGTTCAGTGCGACCATTCGGGCGGTCTGGGCTGCTGGCAGAGCGAAGGATGCAAAAACAGTTCAACATGGAATAACCAAGTTAAAGAAGATGTCTAGTGGGTTTCTCAAGCTATTTGAGACTGCACGCTAGCAGCTTATTAATACAGTTTATTTCTTGTCATAATCTTCATACGCTATGGAAGTCTCGTAATGCAAGACTTCAGGAAGGAAGCCGGTCGATGAGAGTTCTTCGTCTTAGGTGGATAGCCTGGAAAGTTTTGACCTGTAGTATGTCCTGCGAGGGCGACTAGCAAAGGCCTCGCTAATTTTTTCGATGTCTTCCTGTACCTGCCACCAATTGCCATTTCCCGAACCTCTCTC
>JBAIXS010000364.1:0-1894 GCA_037916395.1 Candidatus Sulfobium mesophilum | reverse complement strand
TCGGCGCAAGCCCTTCGTATCCATACGGAAAACCATAAATCGTCCGAACTCCGTAGTGGTGATGGAGGCTCAGGACGATCGATCGGATCACGTCGTTAAGCCCCGGACAAAGGCCGCCGCAAGTGACTATACCGCAGTTTAGCGTGGCAGGGTCGAAGAATATCTTCTCCCTCGGGCCTGCCGCCTCGAATTTCGGCGGCTCGCTGCCTGCGTCGAGGTAACGCCTGATCGTGCCGAGGTCGGTGTGAAGGAGTACATGATCCTCATCACAGGCGAAGCGGACGCCTCTCATGGGAGAAGGGACCGTACAGTCGCCAAGACGTTGTATTTTCAAATCATTTGCGTGTTCCATGGAAGCTCCTTTCATCCCTTGATTTGAAGGACGCTTCTTTGGCCTTCCGGTAAGCCGGCAGCACCCTAGGTGTGGGCACTCTCAGATACTTGTCCTCAGCCCATGCTCGTACCGAAGGGAAGCAGATGCAGGCCACCTGGCTGGCCATGCTGAGCATCAGAGGGAAAAGGATCAGAAAGACCATACTATTAAACGGCTGCATTTTACTCACCTCACATGATCTGCTTCAAAAGGACAGGCTTACTGTTTTCCATAGTTCTCCATTCTGGCGACGAGCACCACTATTGACCTCGGCTGCACCGGGTAAATGTTTCCATGGATCGCGGCAGCCTCTTCCCACGTGGAGATATCGTCCGGTGATTCATGGAATGTGTCTATCCAGCGCATCCAGCCGTCGGAAGGTTCCGGGATGGAAGGGATCTCGAATTCCAGCCCTTCCCAGTATGCATTTATCATTATATGGATCATGAACCTGCCACCTATGCTTCTCACGGTCAAGGCGATGGTATGAGAGTCTGCGCCCCAATCAGGCTGGTTGAGTTTCACTCCATGCCAGGCTATTTGAGCCTTTTGGAGGACCTGGTTTAGAGTCAGTCGGGGGTCTTCACGGGAAACGTCCGACCGCAGGCGGGCCGTAATGAGATGCTTCACAAACCTGTGCAGGCCGGTATGTTTCCTGACAAGGGACCAGTCGAACCAGCTGATTTCATTGTCTTGACCATAGGCATTATTATTCCCCTGTTGTGTCCTCCTGACCTCGTCCTCCATAAGAAGCATCGGCGCCCCCCCGGCAAGCAGGGTAACCGCGAAGAAGTTCTTCACCTGACGGTTCCTGAGTCGTTCAATCTGAGGATCCTCTGTCGGTCCCTCGAAACCGCAGTTCCAGCTCGTGTTGTCATTACTGCCGTCGCGGTTTTCTTCGCCGTTGGCCTCGTTGTGCTTGACGTTATATGAGACGAGGTCATTGAGGGTAAACCCGTCATGGCAGGTTATGAAATTGATGCTCTGCTCCGGCTCCCGCTCCTTATGTCCATAGATATCGGGACTGCCGAGCAAGCGGGATGCGAATTTAGAAACCGTATCCCTGTCCCCTTTTAAAAAGCTGCGCACGTCGTCACGGAACCTTCCGTTCCATTCCTTCCAACTGTCACCGACGAAACTTCCCACCTGGTAGAGTCCGGCTGCATCCCACGCCTCGGCGATAAGCTTGATGCCGGCCAGTGCAGGGTCTGTTTCGATGTCCCAAAGCACAGGCGGGTTCGCAAGCGGCCTGCCCTGCTCGTCGCGGGTGAGGATCGAGGCGAGATCGAAACGGAAACCGTCCACATGCATCTCCTGGACCCAGTAGTGGAGGCTGTCGATGATCATGCGGCGCACAAAGGGATTGCTTGCATCAAGCGTATTTCCGCATCCCGTATAATTGCCGTAGTATCTCTTGTCAGGTTCGAGTATATAATAGGCTTCATTTTCAAACCCGCGGAAAGACAGCGTCGGTCCATCATGGTTGCCCTCTGCCGTGTGGTTATAAACGACATCGAGGAT
>JBAIXS010000363.1:0-3024 GCA_037916395.1 Candidatus Sulfobium mesophilum | reverse complement strand
GGGGATATCGGCTTGCTGACTGTGAAGGGACTGAAGTGTCTTCAGAAGGCCGAGGTGGTCATATATGATTTTCATCTCAATGCCCAGATACTGAATTATATAAGCCGGGACGCCGAATTTATTTACGCCGGCAAGCGCGGCGGTCATCACACAATGACTCAGGATGAGATAAACGATGCAATAGTGGCGAAGGCCAAAGAGGGGAAAACAGTCTGCCGTCTCAAAGGGGGGGACCCTTTTGTCTTTGGCAGGGGAGGCGAGGAGGCGCAGGTGCTCGCAAAGGAGGGCATCAGGTTTGAGGTAGTGCCGGGCGTGAGTTCTTCGGTGGCGGCGCCGGCCTACGCCGGCATCCCGCTTACGCACAGGCTCTATTCTTCGTCGTTCGCCGTAATCCCGGGCTATGAAGATACGACAAAAGAGGAATCCTCAATCGATTGGTCGAAGCTTGCCACAGGAGTCGGTACATTGGTTTTTCTAATGGCGGTCAAAAACATATCGGTGCTTACCGAGAAGCTTATAGAAAACGGCCGTGCCCCTGATACGCCTGTTGCCGTCATAAGGTGGGGCACCCGACCGGACCAAAGGACTATCGAGGGCAGTCTGAAAGATATTGCCGATCTCGTCCGCGAAAAGGACATAAGGCCGCCTGCGGTCATGGTCGTGGGAGACGTTGTGAACCTGAGACAGGAACTGAAATGGTATGAGCTTAAACCCATGTTCGGGCAACGTATACTTGTTACAAGGGAGCATACTGAAGGCTTCGGGGAACTGGAGGAACTCGGCGCGGAGCTGATCGAGTTTTCAACGGTTGAGATAGCGCCGCCTCTATCATGGGATGAACTTGATTCCTGCATAGAAAAAATCGGCTCATATGACTGGCTGATATTTACAAGCGCAAATGGGGTGAAATATTTCTTCAGCAGACTTTTTGAAAAAGGGACCGATATAAGGGAGCTGAAAGGAATCAGGATATGCGCGATAGGGACCAGGACCGCAGCCAGGATAGGAAAGTTCGGCTTGAAGGTCGATCTTGTCCCTGAGGAATTCAGGGCAGAGGGGCTGGTAGAGGCATTTGTGAAAGAAGGCAGAAGGCGGAAGGCAGAAGGCGCCTCTACCCTCGGGCCTCTAACCTCTAACCTTCTTGACGGTGTGAGATTTCTCCTGCCCAGGGCGGAGGTTGCAAGGGAGATATTTCCGGAGAAGGTCCGTGAACTGGGAGGCGTAATCGATGTCCCTGCGACTTACAGGGCGGTCAAACCCGAATATCATGGCAAAAGGCTGAGGCGTTTTCTGAAAGAAGGCAGGATCACCATTGCCACCTTTACCAGTGCCGCCACGTTCAATAACTTCAGGGAGATCATGGGAGAGGACTCTGACGAACTCCTCGGGAGGGTTGCAATCGCCGTCATAGGGCCGGTCACTGCCAGAGCGGTTGAAAAGGCCGGTCTCAAAGTGGAGATTATGCCGTCTGTGGCGACTGTCGAAGCCATGGTCGAGGAGATAAAAAAATGGGCTGCAGGTAACGCCCCCGCCGTTGGCACCACCTCTTGAGGTAACTCCCCCAGGCTCCGCCTCTCCCCCTCTTAAGATAAGAGGGGGTTAAGGGGAGTTATGATTTCCGAAGGGGGAAAGAGGAGTGATGATCGTAGATGATTGCGGAAAAAGATACATATGTGACAAATCCCAGGCGCCCCCGGTCTTTTTTTTCGAAAATTTTTCTTAGCGCGAAGATCTCATTTTATCCGCAGTTTTTTTGCATCATCTGGCGGAGCAGCGGGATGGCCAAAAGAGGGGTGTACAAAAGCCAGGAATGGGCCGACAGCAGTCTCGACGTGATGAGGGCGCTCGAAAACGTGGGGATTCGTTTCGAGATTACCGGAATGACAAATATAAGTAAATTCGGGGGTCCGGCGGTATTTATAGCCAACCACATGAGCACACTGGAAACCATGGTGCTTCCTTGTATTATCCAGCCGCTAAAGGAGACAACCTTTATCGTAAAAAATAGCCTGCTGACAATGCCCATCTTCGGTCATGTAATGCGGTCGAGAGACCCTGTTGTGGTAAGCCGCGTCAACGCAAGGGAAGACCTGAAGACGGTCCTTGAGGAAGGGGGAAAGAAACTGAACGACGGAAGGTCCATTATAGTTTTTCCGCAGAGTACGCGGTCTGTCGTCTTTGATCCGGCCGAGTTCAACTCGCTCGGAATCAAGCTGGCTTTAAGGACGGGCGTGCCTGTTGTTCCTCTGGCACTGAAAACGGACGCGTGGGGGATTGGCAGGCATGTGAAGGAGTTCGGCCCTGTGGATACGACAAAAAAAGTCCATTTTGCCTTTGGTGAGCCGATGAGAGTTGAGGGCCGCGGCGCTGATGAACACGAGAGGGTGATAAGGTTTATTCAGGAAAGGCTTGAGGAGTGGAGCAAGGAAGAATAATGCGGGACATGGGCTGCATGCAATCCCGATTCACGCTCAAGAATGTCCCCATTTGTGCGGAGACGGCATTCTCTCTCATTCCCGCTTCGCTCCGAGGCACCGGCGCGCCCGCCTGCGGCGGGCAATACGCGCCGCTGAAGCCGTTCGAATTCATCCCCGCACAAATTTTGATAGTGTATTTTGGCGACTTGCCGGCGAGGGCCATTCCCGGCGTCCCGTGGTCTTGTGTCCTTAGTTTATTAATTGTGGCGCTCAATATTATAGAGAGAAAGGACAAGGGCTAACAATGAACGTCAGCAACGAAGATATTAGGGAGGTGCTGGTGGAGATACCGGAGGGTCACCGGCATGTCAGGACGGGGATATTCCTTCAAGACGGCACTGAACTAGTGTTTCAGGAGGCTGCCATGGCTAACATTGTGCGTGCCTTCATCACAGTGAAAACGCATCCTGAAAAGACATCTGTGAGGCTCAGGGGAAGAAAATCCGTTAAAAGGAAAACGGGTTATGCCGAATGGCAACTGGTCGAGGAATGACTGTTATATGAACCTTACTCAAATAGACACTTATTTATTCTTCCTGATAAACAA
>JBAIXS010000362.1:0-5593 GCA_037916395.1 Candidatus Sulfobium mesophilum | reverse complement strand
CCTCCTGGAGTTTTTTAAAGAGCCGGGTATCTTTAAAGGCGTCTTTCCTTTTGGAAGAAAACTCGAGAAGCTCACTAACCCTTCCTTCATAGACATTGCAGTTATAGGCGTCGGCCGTTATCTCCTGCCCATCCTTGATCATTGTTGTTGCTGATTCCGTATCGAGTATGGTCGGGACCCCGTACTCCCTCGCCAGAGAAGCCATGTGTCCTGTAACACCTCCCACGTCGGCAATAATCGCGGCCGCCTTATTCATGACGGTTACGTATCTTGTGGAGGTTTGTCTTACCACAAGCACCCCTCCTTCAGGAAAATCCTTCAGGTCCGCCTCGTTCTTTAACACAAAAGCCTTACCATAGCCTATACCCCTGCAGGCTATTACGCCCCTCTGAAGCAGGAGGTTATAGCCCTCGACCCGCATGGGGACCTTCAGAGTTCCACGCTCACCCTCCACTATTTTCAAGGGCCTGCTCTGGAGAATATAAATTTGATCGTCATAACCGATCGACCACTCTATGTCCTGAGGGCCGCCATAATAACTTTCCAGTGCGGAGGCATAATCAGACAGGGCCTTTATATGTTCATCCGTCAAGCATGGTTTGCCCTTCATTTCCTCAGGGACGATGCGTTCTTCAATGTCCCCCTCCTCATTGCAGACGAGCATGACCTGCTGTTGCGTGATCCGTTTCTCCAGGATGCTGCCGGTCTTTCTCGATATGCTGTAATAATCGGGCTCCATAACCCCATCAACCACAGCCTTTCCGAGTCCCCGCACAGCATTGATGATCTTTATATCTTTTTCCGGGGAATTCGGGTCCATTGTATATATAACCCCGCCTGCCTTTGAATCTATCATCCTTAAAACACCCACCGCCATAACGATCTCGTCTTCAGACAACCCCTTTGTTTTATAGTAAAATATGGCCCGCGGAGTAAAAAGGCTCGCAACCACCTCTTTATATCTCCTGAGAATCAGGTCCTCGGGCACATTTAAGAAAGTCGCGTACTGGCCCGCAAAGCTGAATTCACCGTCCTCAAGAACCGCGCTGCTGCGGACGGAAAACATCCCCCCCCTATTTTCCCCTTTGCCATGGGAAGGAATGAGGGGAGGTGAACTTTCACCTTTCAACTCTAAACCTTTACCTGCCTTTTTAATGGCATTCTCGAGGTCCTCAGGAATTTCCGCGTTTATCACCATCTCCTGTATCTTCCTGCTCATCTCATTAATTTCTTCCATGTTGCCTATGTCCAGTCCTTTAAGCAACTCGTTGATCTTTTCGCTCAGCCTGCTATGGTCCAGGAAACGTTTTGAGGCATAGGCCGTTATCGAATAACCGTCAGGGACCGGAAGCTTCATGCTGTTCTTCATCTCTCCCAGGCGGGCAATCTTTCCGCCAGCCGTATCGGACTTCGTATTTTTAAGACTTACCAAAGGAATGACAAGGTCGCTGACAGGGATTTCCTTTTGGAGAGACAGGCTTGTTTCAAGCGCTTTGTTTATGTCCTCATATTGTTTATAAAGCCTTTTGTATCTGCCCTGCGAGAGCCTGTTCAGGCTTTCGATAATTCCCAAAACAGCGTCCGCAATTGATCTTGCGTTTGAATATATATAATGTCTGTCAAAGAGATATCCCTCCGAGAGCTTTTCCTCCATATCAGCCATAAGGCCCAGGACGCGGTTATTTTCCCTGAGCAGATACTGAAACGTCAGATATTTTGTCTTGAGCGACTCCTGAGGCAGGCGCTTGTCTTCCGCCTTCCGGGTTGCCATTGTCTTAAATAATTTGAAAAAGTCCTTCATAAGAGACAGCTTTCCGTGAAAAATGCCGTCGGGGGTGGTGTCGGATGTTTCAACTGCTGGCCTTCCCATAAGATTTTTTTCGGCATAAACCGCCCAAAAATCAAGACGCGAGTCCCATGGTCATAGCTAAAGAATATCATGCAAAAAGCCGCTAATGCAAGGACAGGACTAATTTCAAATGTACTTCAAATCTCCTTGACGCAACTCGTGCTAAACAGCAAATATATATAGTTTATAACTGAGTTCATGAGAATTAAAATGGAGGTTTTATGCCGGACAATGATGCTGTCACAGTAAAGGAATTAATGATAGATATCTTCGAGTATCCCCATATACCATACTGGTTCACGATAAAACAGGTCATCGGCGTAATCAGAAAGTCGCTCATTAATACGGAGAAGTGCGTTCATCCGAGGGTAGTCCTCGTCTTTGACGAACAGTATAATCTGATCGGCCTTGTTACCCTCAGGGAAATACTGCAGGGCCTGGATCCGAAATTAAAGGCTGCTGAAATCAACAACACCGACATCGGGCCTATTGATGACGCCTCGCTGCCGGCATTTGAGAAGGGCATATTCAGCGAAGGGGCAAAAAGGCTTATGGATAAACCATTAAGCGATGTAATGACCCCGATCAGGATATTTCTATCACCGGAGGATTCCGTAATCAAGGCGGCGCTCTTGATGCTGCATAATAACCTCATAGTCCTTCCTGTTCTTGAAAACAAGAAGAAGTTTGTAGGTGTGATAAGAATGCCGGAAGTATTTGAGGCGATATTTGCCAAAGTGCTGCAGGCCGAGTAAATACCTCGTGCGCAAACCTCACAGCAGGAAATTTCTTGCGAAACTTATTCGAGATGAATTTCCATGGGTTTATCAAGACTCAAGACAGGAATTACCATTCGGAAACAGCATAGGCGGAGACGCAGGAAAAGCAGCTATTCCTCCTCTATCCCATACTTCTTCAGCTTCCTCCAGAGAGATACCCTGTCTATGCCCAATATCTGGGCCGCTATAGTTTTGTTGTTGCCGACTTCGCCAAGGACCCAGTTTATATAAGCCATCTCCTGCTCCTCAAGAGACGGAATCTTCCCTTCCTTCTTTCTGAAGGTCCTTATGCTCAGTTCCCGGATGTCTTCGGGCAGGTGGGCCACTTCAATAGAATTCCCGTTGGCAAGCGCCACACCCCGTTCAATAATGTTTTCGAGCTCCCTGACGTTGCCGGGAAAATCGTAATTCATCAGTATCGCGGTCACATCCGACGTTATCTCATTGACCTCCTTCTTCATGATAGTCGAATGCTTTTTCAGAAAGTAGTAGCTCAGAAGCGGCACGTCGTCTTTACGCTCCGACAGTGGGGGAATGCGGAGCGACACCACATTGAGCCTGAAATAAAGGTCCTGCCTGAAGCCGCCCTCCTTAATCGTGTCCTGGATGTCTCTGTTTGTAGCAGCAACAAACCTTACGTCTACCGAGACCGGCGATGTTCCGCCCAATCTGAGTAACTCCTTCTCCTGGATTACCCTCAGGAACTTTACCTGCATCGACAAAGGCATTTCGGTTATTTCATCAAGAAAGAGCGTGCCTCCTGAGGCCGTCTCGATAAGCCCCTTCTTCAGAGCCAGCGCGCCTGTAAAGGCCCCCTTTTCATGGCCGAATAATTCATTGGCCAGAAGTTCTTCGTTGAAGGCCCCGCAGTTAATGGCGAAAAAGGGTCCTTCGACCCGTCTGCTGTACAGATGTATATAACGTGCAAAAAGTTCCTTGCCTGTGCCGCTCTCCCCGTTTATCAGGACATTACAATCTGTGGGAGCAATCTGGCGTGCTGTCTCAAGCAGCCTTCTCATCTCAGGGTTCTGCGTAATGATCTTTATCTTGCCCTGATAGTTTTCGAGCTGCTCCCTTAGCCGGGCGTTTTCCTGTTTAAGCTTGCACTTCTCCACGGCCTCCTTCACCACCCGGCGGACTTCATCGAGTTTGAAGGGCTTCGTAATGTAATAGTAGGCGCCTTCCTTCATCGCCTGTATAGCAGACTGTACAGTCGCATAACCCGTAATCACGATCACCTCTGTGTCGGGATAAAGGGACCTGCATTTCTTAAGCAGCTGGATGCCGTCGACCTTATCCATCTTAAGGTCGGTAAGCACTAAGTCGAAGCGCTTCTCCTCGATGAGCTTCAGAGCGTTCGGCCCGCTCTGGGTAGCCTGGACATTGTATCCCTCCTTCACCATGATGTGCTCCAGGTTCCTCAGTGCTATCTGCTCATCATCCACAATCAAAAGGCTGGGCTTATATTCCACGGTCGGCTTCCCTCCTGTATTTTATGCAATCCGGCTTCACTCCTTCGCCCCCTCGCAGGGCGCCTCTTTCATCGGGAGAGTGATGATAAAAGTCGTGCCCTTCCCTTCCACGCTTTCCACCCTGATGTTGCCCTCGTGCTCCTCGACGATCTCTTTTGCTACAAAGAGGCCAAGGCCCGAGCCCTTGCCCTCATCCTTGGTCGTAAAAAAGGGAGCGAAGATATTTTTTGCAATTTCCGCTTCCATTCCCATGCCTGTGTCGCTTATCCTCAGCTCAACACGTTTATGGCCGACATCCTCCCCGGATGAGATAGTAATAGTCCCTCCGTAGGGCATGGCGTCAAGTGCATTCTTTATGATATTCAGAAGCGCCTGTTCCAGCCTATGCTTATCGGCCATAATGCAAATGCTCTCAGGCACATTAATGATTATTTCAACCCTCGTCGGGATGTCGCCTTGTATGAGTCTGATAGTGTCCTCGACAAGGCCTTTTACCGCCAGGGGCTTGCTTTTAAACTCCTTCTTTCTCGAAAACTCCAGGAATGAGTTGACCATTAGCCTGGCGCGCTCAACCTCCTTCTCTATCTGCTGCATCAAATCTTTCTTATAGGCGATATCGGCGTCTTCAATCTCCTCGTGCAGTATCTGACAGGAGCTGAATATGTTTGAGAGAGGGTTGTTAAGCTGATGCGCCACACCGGACACCATCGTACCCAGGCATGCCAGCTTTTCGGATTGCATTATGAACCTCATCTGCCTCAACTCCAGTTCCTTGAGCATTCGGCTGAATGCGTTACAAAGGGAAACGATCTCCCTGTCGGAGGATTTAATCGAAAGCGAACTGAACTTTCCGTCTATGATTGTTTGTATGCTCTCTTCAAGCTGTTTCAAGGGACTGACAACCATTCTGGAAAGATACTGCCCGACAACAAGCCCTACAATAACGAGGAATATGATGGACGCGATAAGATACCTCATGGAAGACGTTATAAGCGCCTCGATATACTTTCGCTCGGCAGCCGAGATGGCCCCTGTTGCGTCTACTATTTTCTTCCCGGAGATCCTGATCCGGCTTTCAAGATCATAAACCGCTATGGGGCCGCGGCTCCTGTCCAGTTCGAAATACCTCAGCATCAGGGACTTATATTCCTGTATGTTTGAACGAAGCGCATAGACATCCGTTTTGATCTGGAGTTTCTTCACGTCCTCCAGGTTTTTCCTAAGAATATCTTCGGCTTTCTCGGTGTAGCGTATAGCCTCCTGAAAATCCTCTTTACCTCTATAGAGAAAATAGTTCTTTTCGAAGCGCCTCATTTCGAGCGTGGTGTCAAAAAACTCGGATATGATAAGGCTGAAGGCCGTCTTTTTTTCTATCCGCCTCAGGTTGAGATAGTTGAGAAGGGAAACGGCGATAATCAAAATGAAGCAGACATAAAATCCTAACCTGACCTTACTCTGGATGCTGCTTTCAAACCTCATGATGAAGAATTGTA
>JBAIXS010000361.1:0-4808 GCA_037916395.1 Candidatus Sulfobium mesophilum | reverse complement strand
CTGATATTCAGGATAGTGTCCGCGTACTTATTATATCCAAGCCCCACCTGTCCTTGTTGTGGCGATTGACGTGCTCCACGAAATGGTTAAAATTCGCCGTCACAAACCCACATGCGCATGACATATTCCCAAACTTGGGCTCATACTGACTACACCAGGCGCATGCATCGGGCATTGTACAGCTATCCAGACGTTCACACTCTCTCATTATCCAAGCCTCCTTGCTATTTGGAATTAGCTAGCATTTTATGATTAATTTTTCATTGAATAAAAAACAAGATGGCAATAATTAACTATAAAAGAGGGAGGGAAAATGGCTATTGTGGTGGCGGAAAGCCGACCGCGGATTGACCGATATCTTGAAAAGGAGCGACATCCTTAATAGAATCTATGCCCACTAAAATACGCTGAACTTAAAATACTTGTACGGACTTGCTTTCATATCAGCCAGCAACGCCCTAAGTTCAGCCAGAGCCGTTTTGACGTCATTTGCCATTTCCTTGTCGCTTATGAGAGCCCCCGCCGTGCCTTCGCCCTTATCGATCTTCTCAAGGATAGAGGAGATATGATGCGATGTCCTTGCAAGGTTGTCGTAAAGCTCAGGGTCCTCAATCAGCTTATGGAGCGTCCCTGAGGGACTATTAAGCTTATTGCCAAGCTCTTCGAGCGATGAGGCCGCCCCGAGAAGACGTTGGTAGAGGAGGTCGTCTTCTATCAGCTTGTTCAGAGTCCCTGACCCCTTTTCAAGCCTCTGACTGAAGTCTTCCAGGGACTTTGAGGCAGAGGCCAGTCTCTCGTAAAGAGAGGGGTTCTTAACGAGCATGCCTATCGTCCCCCGGCCTTCACTAATGTCTTTGGTGATGATGGAGAAATACCTTGAGGATTCCTTGAGGTTGTTGTACAGGGACGGGTCTTCGATAAACCTTGAGAGGGTCCCCTTACTTTTTTCGAGCCTCTCGCTGAGCCTTCCCATCTTCTCCATGAATTCATTTATTTTCTGGACAGATTGGCCGCTTGCTGCCATCACGTCCTTCAGATCTATCTGCGATACACCGCGGATCATATCACCTGCCTTAAGGGGAGGATACTCCGGAGTCCCTGGATTGAGCTCAATGTATTTATCGCCGAGAAGCCCCATCGTCATGACAGTTGCCGAGGAATCCTTCCTCAGGAAACCAAGTACCTTTTTGTATACCGAGATAGTAACGATGGTCCCGTATTTTGTATGGAGACTGATGTCTTCCACGTTCCCCTCTTCAATTCCGTAGACCCAGACAGGGGCGCCTTTCTTTAACCCTTTCACGTCCGATATGGCGGCGTTTATCTTAACCTTGGGATAGAGAATCCGCTCGATGCTCCCGGCGAAAAAAACACCAGTTAAAAGGAGCACCAGTGCGATGGTCAAAATAATGCCTGTCTTTATTTGAGCCCACCGGACCTGTTTCTTTAAATCAAACATATATTCCTCCTGGTCTCTGCGTTATTGGGTGCGTGAAGGACCCCGGGGAGCTGTCTCACTGATGAAAGCCTTTATATCAGTGATAGTAGTATTTAGCAGCTCCTGCCTGTTCCCGTCGAATAGCAGTTTGCCTTCTCTTAAGAACATGAGCCTGTCTGCAACCTTCAAAGCGTCACTTACCTTGTGCGTGACCATAATAAACCCCTTCCCCTCCCTTGAAAGATCCGCTATAAGCCTGCATATGTTATCCGCATTCAGCGGGTCCAGGCCTGTTGTCGGCTCGTCATATAGAAACATCAGGGGCGTTGCAAGGGCAAGCGAGCGGGCCAGGGAAACCCGCCGGTGCATGCCCCCGCTTAGCTCTTCAGGCATCAGTTCCAACGCATGTTCGACCCCAACCGTGCTGAGAATGCGCCTGACTTTCTTGTCGATAGCCTCCTCTGACATATTCGTATATTCGCGAAGGCAGAATGCCACGTTTTCTTTTACATTCAGTGAATCGAAAAGGGCGCCGTCCTGAAAAACCATATTGAACTTCATCCTTATGTCCCGGAGTTGGCTTTCCTGTTTGATCGTGATGTCTTCGCCATCTACGAATATCTTTCCCCCATCGGGCCGGATGAGCCCAAGAATAAGTTTGAGAATTGTGGTCTTTCCCTCACCGCTTCCGCCCAAAATAGCAACGCGCTCATGGAATCCAACCGAGAAATTGACATCTTTCAGGATCTCCCGTGAGCTGTAGGAAAAATGGACATCTCTAAATTCTATCATACCGAGAACCCCAGGACGTACAGAAGAAGCCTTGTAAGAAGGAAGTCTGATATTATGATCATTACAATCGACATGACAACGGCCTTTGTTGTCGAGTGCCTGAGCCCTATAGCCCCTCCCTTTGTCGAAAGGCCGCTGTAGCAGCAAATGCAGGCTATCAGGTAACCGAATACAAAGGGCTTAATCGCGCCTGCAAGCACATTTTCGATAGTCAATATATTCCTTATGGAACTCCAGTAGAACGTTCCGCTCTGATGGCTGACGAATACTGCGATGTAATAGCCTCCGAGTAAAGAGACTGCAACCCCGATGATGGTCAGCGCCGGCAGCATGATCAGCGAACTCACGATCCTTGGGGTGACGAGTTTCTTTATCGGATCAAACCCGAAGACCCTTATCATGTCGACCTGATTACCCAGCGCCATCGATCCGAGTTCAGATGCCATCCCGGCCCCTACGCGGCCTGTAAACACAAGTGCGGTGACCACAGGCCCGAGTTCTCTCACTACGGATATACCCACGATCATCCCTATGTACATCTTCAGCCCCAGCCTCGATAGTTCAGCGGAAAGCTGAAGCGAAAGGGCCATGCCTACAAAGAGGTCCACGATAAAGACGATCAGGAGAGAGCCCGCCCCGGCGTAATCCATTTGAAGGAGTGCGTCCTTGAGATAAAAGGGCCGGCGGCCTATGCCCAGAAGGCCGCTAAACGACAGGGAATAGAAGTCCTGCAGGTCCCGTAGTGTTTCCTTGATTTTAATCACTTTATCTTCGCTTTCGGCTACTCATAAGGGTTCCATAGATGACAGGAAACTAGTCTTCCCTGGCTTATTTTCAGCTCGGGCACTATCTTGTCACAAGGCGCGAAGCGCTTCGGGCATCTGGGATGGAAGGGGCATCCCGGCGGTATATGTATCGGACTTGGCACTTCGCCCTTGAGGACTACCCTTTCTATCTTCTTTTCTTCTTTTGCGATCTTTGGAGCCGATGCAAGAAGCACCTCGCTATAAGGATGGAAAGGCTTCTCGAAAAGTTCTTCTGTTTTAGCCTGTTCAACTATCTTTCCGAGATACATTACTCCGACCTCGTCGCTGAAGTACTGAACCACTCTTAAGTCGTGGCTTATGAATAGGAAAGATATCTTCGTCTTTTTCTTAAGCTCTATAAGCAGGTTGATTATCTGAGCCTGTATAGAGACATCCAGGGCTGAGAGAGGCTCATCGGCTACGATTACCTCCGGCGATACAGCAAGCGCCCGGGCGATGCATATTCTCTGGCGCTGTCCGCCGCTGAACTCATGCGGGTACCGGTCAAGCGTCTCGGGTCCGAGTCCGACCTGCCGGATGATTTCCACGACAGCGTCCTTCATCTTCTGCCGGGGCGTCAGACCGTGAATCACAAGCGGTTCCGATACTGTATCGTAAACCGTTCTTCTTGGGTTCAAAGATGCAAACGGGTCCTGAAAAATAATCTGGACCGATTTTCTGAAATTCTTTATGTCCTTACCCTTTAAGACGAAAATGTCTTCGCCCTTGAACAATACTGATCCGGACGTCGGCTCCAAAAGCCTCAGAACCAACCTTGCCACAGTCGATTTTCCGCATCCGCTTTCCCCTACCATGGCAAAAGTCCTGTCTTGATATATCGAAAAATTAACCCCGTCGACAGCCTTAAGAACTCTGTGGTCAGAGGCGAATGTCCTCCTCACTTCAAAATGTTTCTTTAAAGAGTCAGCCCTGAGAAGTTCCATGCATTTCCTTAAGCAGAATTTTCATGCCAGTCCGCACCTTACGAAGTGCCCCTCAGAAACCTCTATAAACGGAGGTTCGTTACCTTTACAAGCGCCGGCCTTCATTGAGCACCTGTCGATGTAGCGGCACTCTTTTGGGAAATCCTCAGGACTGGGAACGTTTCCGGATATGGGCTTTAGCGGCACACCTTTACCTTTTGGTATCGACTCGAGAAGCCCCACTGTATAGGGATGTCTGGGGTTGTCAAAAATCTCGCGTGTTTGGGCGAGTTCAACGAGCCTGCCGGCGTACATGATGGCGACCCGCGATGCGTTTTCTGCTATTACGCCCAGGTCATGTGTGATAAAAAGGATCGACATCTTATGCTCTTCTCTGAGGCTTTGCACCAGTTCGAGAATCTGGGCCTGAATAGTCACATCCAGCGCTGTTGTAGGCTCGTCAGCAATGAGAAGGGAAGGATTGCAGGCTATGGCCATGGCGATCATGACCCTCTGCCTCATGCCGCCGGACATCTGGTGGGGATACTCTTTTATCCTGACCTCAGGGGAGGGGATCTTCACCGAGCGGAGAAGCTCTATCGCCCTGTCGAGCGCGTCTTTCATCGACATGCCGCGATGTGTAACGAGCACTTCAGCGATCTGATATCCTATTGTCAGGACCGGGTTAAGAGATGTCATGGGTTCCTGAAATACCATAGACATCTTGTTTCCCCTGAGGCGCCTTTTGGATTCTTCATCGAGGTTAAGAAGATCTCTTCCCTCGAAAAATATCTGACCCTTCGCGAAAGCATTGCGCGGCAGTATCCCCATGATAGACAGGGCGGTGAT
>JBAIXS010000360.1:0-2117 GCA_037916395.1 Candidatus Sulfobium mesophilum | reverse complement strand
TAGGAGTCCACATGCACAATGACGCCGATTGCGCCGTGGCAAGTTCAGTCGTTGGCGTGGAGATGGGGGCTTCTCATGTACAGGGTACGATCAACGGCTTGGGGGAAAGGTGCGGAAATGCCAACCTTATATCGATTATACCCAATGTGCAGCTTAAGCTGGGGCTCCAGTGCCTTACACCTGATCAGCTCAGAAAATTACGGGATGTCTCGCGTTTTGTCACTGAAATTGCCAACCTGCGCCATTTTAAGCGACAGCCTTATACGGGCGACAGCGCTTTTGCTCACAAGGGGGGCATGCATGTCAGCGCCATACTGAAGCGGCCTGAGACATATGAGCATGTGAGGCCGGAACTTGTCGGAAATTCACAGCGGGTATTGATATCCGACCTTGCCGGAAAAAGTAATATCCTCCGGAAGGCGGAAGAGTTCGGCATAAGGCTCGCGAGCGATTCCGTCCAGGTACAGGACATCGTTATGAAGCTGAAGGAGCTTGAAAACCAGGGCTTTCAGTTTGAGGGAGCAGAGGCCTCTTTCGAACTGCTTATGAAAAAGTCACTGGGCCTGCATAAGAAGTTCTTTGAACTGATGGGCTTCAGACTGATTGTTGAAAAGAGAAAAGAAGGAGAGGAACCGATCAGCGAGGCCACGATCATGGTCAAGGTAGGCGGACATATAGAGCATACAGCGGCCACCGGCAAGGGCCCGGTTAACGCGCTCGATAACGCCCTCAGAAAGGCGCTCGAGAAATTCTATCCGGTGCTGAAAGAAGTGAAACTGCATGACTACAAGGTCAGGGTCCTCACCGCGGGCAAGGGTACCAGCGCTAAGGTCCGCGTGCTTGTCGAATCAGGAGACAAGGAGAACAAGTGGGGCACGGTCGGTGTCTCAGAAAACATCATGGAGGCTTCATATCAGGCGCTCGTCGACAGCGTCGATTACAAGCTTCTTAAGGAAGAGGAATAGGAAGCGCGGACCTCTGATGCATAATGTTCTGAAATGAAACGGCTTGTTGTTAAGATCGGCAGCAACATACTTGCCGACGAAAAAGAAGGGCTTAATACAAAGCGCATCTTCTCTATTGCCTCAGACATCGCCGAACTCAGGGACGAGGGATATGAGGTTGTCATTGTGTCTTCCGGCGCAGTAGCTGCCGGCATGCGCAAACTTGGTCTTAAACATAAACCGCGGGATATCAAGCTAAAACAGGCTGCCGCAGCAGTAGGGCAGAGCAGCCTCATGTGGGCCTACGAGAGAAGTTTCGGCGAATTTCACGGCATTGTCGCGCAGGTGCTGCTTACGCAGGAAGATTTTTCGGACAGGAAGCGCTATATCAACTCAAAAAATACGCTTCTTACGCTGCTCTCTCACGGTGTTGTTCCGATAATAAACGAAAATGATACTGTTGCCACAGAGGAGATTAAATTCGGCGATAATGATAATCTCGCCGCGCTTGTTGCCGTCCTTGTCGAAGCCGACAGACTCGTGATACTTTCGGACGTGGAGGGTCTGTATACGGAAGACCCGAGGTTTAATCCGGGAGCGGAACTTGTTTCGTGCGTCGAAGAGATTACGGCTGAGATCGAAAGGCGCTCTGGCGGAGTGGGAAGCAGCGTCGGGACCGGCGGAATGTATTCGAAGGTGCTCGCGGCAAAGAAGGCGGTGTCTCATTGCATTCCGGTCAACATTATAAGTGGAAAGAAAAAGGGCCTGATCAGGGCAATTCTAAATGGCAAACAGCACGGAACATTTTTCCGGCCCGGCCCCTGCAGGCTATCCCACAGGAAGGGATGGATTGCCTATAGCAGCAGGACAAAGGGAACGCTTGTTCTTGATGAAGGCGCTGTTAATGCCCTGACTGGGATGGGTAAAAGTCTTCTGCCTTCCGGCATTGTCTCAGTTGACGGAGAATTCGACCAGGGAGATGCTGTGAACTGTACTGACCTCAGAGGGAGGCGTATTGCGAAAGGTATCGTCAATTATTCCTCCTCGGACGTAAAAAAAATCATGGGGAAAAAGACTTCCGAGATAGAACGAATATTGGGTTATAAATATTCCGACGAAGCGATTCATCGCGACAACCTCGTTTTGCTCTGATCGGACATTCTAATTTCTTCT
>JBAIXS010000359.1:0-4114 GCA_037916395.1 Candidatus Sulfobium mesophilum | reverse complement strand
TTACTGTGTATGGAGAGGGCATGATCATGTCACGGGATTGTCTCAGGATAAGAAAGGACAGCAAAAAGAATGTCAGATGAAGGCCGGCGGAAATGACCGCTGTCTTCTTAAGAGAAGGGCCTTTCATTTCATGTCAAGCTTCGGCTCTGTAATCATCCCGAGTTTTTCTATCCCTGCCTCCTTAATCTCCCCCATGACCTCCACGACAAGACCGTAAGGAACATCTTTGTCGGCCTTTAGAAAAATATTAGGGTTTAATTTGCTGATCGCCTCAAGTTTCTGACGCATCTGCGGGATCGTAATAGGAGTGTCATTCATATAAATCGTGCGGTCTCTCTTAATTACGAGCGAAATCCTTTCCTCCGGGGGCAGTTCCTTGCCTTTTGCCTTCGGGAGGTTTACGTCCACTCCCTGTTGAAGAAGCGGAGCCGTCACCATAAAGATGACGAGCAGAACAAGCATTACGTCAACAAGAGGCGTAACATTTATCTCTGATAGGACCGTCCTGTCCCTGTTGGTTTTCATTGGCCTGTTGTGAACAGTTCGAGAAGGTCCTCTGAAAAATCTTCCATCTCGACAATCATCTTTCTTGCCATGCTCAGATAGTAGTTGTAGGCAATGACGGCAGGGATTGCGGCTGCAAGCCCTACGGCGGTAGCGATAAGGGCCTCCGCAATTCCGGGAGCGACTACCGCAAGCGACGCTGAACCGGCCGAACCTATGCCGTGGAACGAATTCATAATACCCCAGACAGTGCCGAAAAGACCTATAAACGGTGAAGTTGAACCGGTAGTTGCAAGGAAATTAAGGTATTTTTCAAGCTTCACGGATTCCAGCGTCTCATATCTTCTCAGCAGGCGCTTTACCTCGCTCTTATCCCGCTCAGCCCCGTCCGTATAAACAGACTTAAAGACATTTGCTATGGGACTGATAGAAAGGTTTCTTGTTGACTTGAAAAGGTCTTTTGGGTCCCGATTCGTGCGGTATGTCCTCAAAAACTGTTCCGACTCGCTGTTAGCTTTCGAAAAATATCTCTGTTTAAAGAAGATAATCGCCCATGACATGACAGAGAAAAACAGAAGAATGATAAGGACGATTTTGACAACGATCCCAGCGTGAAGGATTACGGAAAAAACTGACTCTTTCATTCACTACCTCGTTAAAGTTTTGTTAGAATTTAAAAAATTAATCTGACAAAAGTCAAATTAAGATTTGTTCACGTATATAATACATTATTTGGATATTTTGAACGCCAATTAATTATTCGCCGGCGTTTTTGCTATAATAGGTGCTCCGGAGAGGTGGCCGAGCGGTTGAAGGCGACGGTCTTGAAAATCGTTGTAGGGGCAACTCTACCGTGAGTTCGAATCTCACCCTCTCCGCCATTTTATATTTGATATCCCATTGTACGCATACAATTAAGTAGTTTTGACCAGTCTAACCCCTGCACCTTTCTTGTAATCCTCATTATTTGCATATTTGCTCATAGAGTAAATATGCAACTGACCCTGGTACTATTGCCTCCCAATATTCAGTGCTTGGTGTAATACTATGCAACACGTTTCCTTCATTGTTATAATCGGTGACAGTCTCTGCGCTCGCTTTTTCTAAAGCACAATTAATTTTTCCCAGGGCCATCGTGTAGCTGTAGTTTCTATAACCTTTTATGGATAATCCCATTACTGTTCTCATCCTTATGTTATAGAGGATACACTTATCATTTTTAGCCTGCATTTTTGTCCAAACCTTTTTTATCCCCTGTGACAAGGTCTTTACGCTTGACACATCATAGTAATAATTGCACTTATCATTATCGACTCCATAAAGCTTCCAATCCGCTCCCTCTGCTACAGAGCAGATAAATAATAAAAGAACAGTTAACACGACAAAGAATGATTTATTCATGATGTCCCCTGACTCTCGAATCAGCACTCAGCATCGCGATTGTATCTGCCTAACATTAAAAGTCTCTTAAAAGGAAATTCATTCTCCTTAATTTGCACGGCCTGTAATAGTGAGATGTCGTATCCCCTTTAAAAAATGTTTTTCTTTCCAAAAGAAACAACAGTGCTGACACTTTGCTACACGCGTTGACTAGAGGAACCCTTGGTAGTATGAAATTCTTCTTCTGGTGCGATGCACTTCAGTTATGGATATGATCTCCTATATTGGAGCTGTCAGTTCATAAACCCCAAAACCGCATCGAAGGAAAATGTTTTGATAGCCCTCGCGTCCATCCGGAGTTGTTTCCCATGTCTTCGAGTTGTTATGAGCTTAGAGCTACGATACTTGCTCGGTAGGGACTTCAACAGGCTTTTTTGCTGCTCTCTTCCTTCCGGGCTTGTCCCGCTTTGCTCTCTTTCGGGTTTTCTTCTCTTCCGGGGCGCTCATTGTTCTCGCAATCGGTTTTTTTCTTCCCCCCTTTGCTCTTCGTTTACGTGGAGCTCTTTTCTTTGGGCTCTCTCCCCCTATGCCGGTCTTCAACTCTTTGAGAAATGCATCGACCGAGGCGGCAATAGCCTTGAGTTCGCCTTGGAGCTTTTCTCCCTTCTTCTGAAGAGAGGCAAGCTTCGCCTTTGAGAGTGCCTCCAATTCCTTAACGAAATCCATACGCCCTCCCTCAATTATGATTATTGATGATAAGGGGAAATGAGGGAAATGTAAAGAGAACGGTTTTTCATCCTTTCTAGTTCCTCCCGCACGATAAATCCACCAGCCCTACTTGCGCATTTCCAAAAATACTCTTGAGCTTTCTAACGTAAGTAGATCCCGCATATTTCAGGAGGAGGAGGGAAGTGTCGCCAAAAGCCTGCTTTTTTTCAGGTGAGACTGAGGCAGTGTCCCAATCGAACCCATAATATGTCTCTTACCTCCGAGCATACCGCACAGCAATATGCTCGGGGAGGTGCCCGCTACATGATTATCGAGTCCGCATCTGGACTTTTTTGATTGAATAGCAGTTATTGATCCTAACTGATATCTGCTATAAGCAATACCCTGCTTTATCATAGAAGCTGCTTATTTGGCATATGGCAACGCGGATATTATTTAGTTAGAATTAAAGATGCAAGAGTGTAGTCGATGGAAACTTGGCGGTCAAAACAAGGGAAGCCATAAAATTATTATCACGCAGTCCTGACGCTATTTTTTTAAGAGAGGCACTTATTTAAGTGAGGAAAAAAGTACTCGAAAGTTCAGTTCTGTTTATTAGTATCAGTAAATGGATTTTTCTTGCTTCCATTGCCGGCTTGTCGGCTGGCAACTCATGGCGCCATTCAGACTTTTCCCGGTATCCAGCTCTTTGGAGCGATCAAAGCTTAGCAACACTGGAAGTACAGAGAGGAGAACACGATGAGCAACGAACAGGTGGCACCTGAGACGAAAGGTGTTACGGTGAAGTTACTTGCAACGGTAGACCTTGGCCCTGAGATCGAGGGCATGGCAGGGCGCCAACTTCGAATGCGTATGGTGACCATCGAGCCTGGAGGCGTCTTCGGTCCGATTCACGACCATAAAGACAGACCAGGCACCGTCTACATACTGCAAGGAACGATTACTGACCATCGAAATGGAGTTGCTACGGACTATGGGCCGGGAGTGGGCTGGCCCGAGGATAGGAACACTACACACTGGCTTGAGAACAGAGGAACGATTCCGGCGGTGGAGATTTCGGTCGATATAGTCAGGCAAGAGTAGGCTCAGGCCAGATATCTAACATGGTCTCCTTCAGTCAGCTTCGCCTCCTTTGGCGCCGGTTAGCCACAACGTTCCCGCCGTCAATTTTTCCCAAGAGTGACCTCCTCTATCTAACAAAATGTGGTAACAGGAAGTACATATCAGTGCGTGTTTGGGGATCAAGCTGATGAGATTCTTGTGGAGCAGGAGTTTCAGTGCTCTATGGCCGGAAATCGCCTGAATCGGTGCTGATATTACCGGAAGAGGTTCTTAAACTCGCACTCCAAGGCTTCTTCTTTTAAAAAGTAACAACTTAATTGTCTGCCGTTCCTGGCACTTTGATTTTTTTACTTCCAAAAGTAGGAACTTTATTTTTTTGGACTTTTTTACTCGCTCTATGTGAATCAAGAGGTTACGGTATGATTTGTAAGAACTTTAT
>JBAIXS010000358.1:0-9512 GCA_037916395.1 Candidatus Sulfobium mesophilum | reverse complement strand
TACCTGGGGAAAGGGCGACGCCCTCAGTACAGTTTTCCTTGCCGCGTTATCAAGAATATCGGAGCCTGAACTCCGCACGATCCGGATGTTTTCCGGAGACCCTCTGCCGTTAATTGTGAATTCCGTTATGGCGGTGCCTTCGATCCCCCGTTTCCTTGCCAGGGGGGGGTAGCTTTTTGCCCCCTCGATTGCAGCCCTAATGGTATTGACTGCATCACGGCCTGCTGAAGCGGTTTTGTTTATTCCGCCCTCATGGCCGCCCTGTGTCGCTGGTTTGCCGGGCATCGCAAGCTGCATGCCCCCCGATAATGGCCGCGCAACTCCACCAGTTTGAGGTGCAGCAGCGCTGCCGCCTGAGGGATAGTCCGGCAGTCCCGGGCCGTCCTCGAAAGGGTTATTCTGCGGGACCGCGGACGGCTGTTCCTTGCCCGGTCTTTCAGCGGACGGAGGAACGGCCGGAGACGACGCTTCCTGAAGTTTCGCGACGGACCTCGCGATCTTTACTGCCGTCTCCCTCTTTTTTTCAGACTTTGTCACAGAGGGCTTCTGATCCATAAAAGATTCGATGAGTGTAACTGTGGTGAATTTTTCGGGTAAGCGTAATACAGTGTTATTCCCGGCCAGCGCTAAAGCAGTCATAAAGACAGCCGCGTGCGCGACCAACGAAAAGCTTATGTTGCTGCTGAATTTCATCACGTAGTTTCAGAATCTTCCGGCCAAACGGACCGGCCAAGGCCCTGGCAATAATGATCAGAGAGCAATTGAAATCCCCGCCAGAAAATTTATCCTGGGTGACGGATAAAAAGCCTTTTCGAGGGGCACTCCTCCAATTACGCCGTATTCCGAATAAGCCTTGTTGGTCAGGTTGTTTATGTTCAGGAATGCCCTCAGGGACTTCCACTGATAAATGAACTTAGCATTCAGAAGGAAGTAGCTCTCCTGATCGCTGAAGTCATTAGCGAAATCACTCACAAATGGCCTTTCACCCACATACACTCCGGTGAGAACGGCCGTGGCCTCTTTAGTTATATGGCACAGCAGATCGACTGTTGCCTTGTGTGCCGGCACATTGGGAACGTTTTTCCCTTCGAACGTGCCATCTTTAATCTTCGCGTCCATAAACGTGTAACTGCCCCTCACGGTAAGCCAATCCGTTGCCCTGGCGTCGAATGATACCTCTATGCCGTCTCTGCGTGTCATGCCGTCAAGGTTTTCATTTTGGTAAGTGACTGGATTGAAAAAAATCTCCTGGTCCGTGTCCAGCCTGAAGACGTTGACCTGTACGTAAAGGTCGTCCTTGAGGTAATGCCTTATCCCGATCTCATAATCATCCGAGCTCTGAGGAGCAAGGGAAGTATTGACGGTATTTGAGAAAAAACTGTAAAGTTCGTCGAGAAGCGGGTATCTGAAGCTCCTTGAGTAACTCGCATATGCGTAGGATTTATTGAAGAAGGTATAATTGATGCCGGCGGTATACGCGTCTTTCGACATCGAAACACTTTCCGGCGTGCTTGGCGAGAAGCTGAATGCGGCCCTGTCGTGACGATATCCTGCGGAAAGGCGCAGTGCTTTGGTAATGGCGGCTTCATCGTGGGCGTAATATCCGACATCTTCCTTCTTCAGGGTGAATATGCCGAGGGTCCTGGTGCCGAAAAAAAGCGAATCGTTGACGATGTCTTCATCTGTTTTCTGATAGTCGATGCCGGCCGTCAGAGTGTTTTTGATTGCACCCAGGTTCTGTTTGAGAATGATCTGGGGCGAAAAAGCCGTTGTCTTTAGGGTGCTGTCTCCCAAAAAATTGCCCCAGTCGCCCGAACTGAATGACGAAAAATCCCTGTTTCTGTAAGATGTAGCGAGTTTCAGGACGTTATCCCCTAAGAAGTAGATTTCAGGGACCAGCGATAGATAATAATCCTTGGTATCAGCAAAATCGTTTGGGAATTTTGTATCCGTTCTCGTGAGGCCGGCAGCAAAATCGCTTTCCTTGAGTGCGCCGGGAAGACCGGTGTGGTCCTTATGATAGCCGCCCGTGAAATCGATCTTCATAAAATCCTTCACATAATACGCGGCATGAAACCCAAGGTCTTTGGACTCTGTCTTGCTATTGTCCCTATAGCCGTCCGAAGTGAGGTAGTCGCCCGAGATATGAAGCGACAGGTCCTTGCTTGACCCACTCGCATAGGCGCCTCCTTTGAGGGTGCCGTAGCTGCCGCCTGCCAGATTTGCTCCAGCACTCAACCCCTTGCCACTCTCTTTTGTGATGATATTGATCACGCCGCCGGCAGCGTTATCGCCATAAAGGACCGCTCCCCGCCCTCCGCGTACAATCTCGATCCTGCTGACCCTATCCAGGGGGATGTCCATCCAGTCTACCCCGCTTAAGTCGGCCTCGTTGATGCGCCTGCCGTCCACAAGAACCAGGGTGTTCAGCGCCGCTGTTTCTCCAAAGCCGCGCAGATCTACAGTATAGGTGCGGCCGTTCCCGGTAATATCGGAGACATGAATACCGGGCTCGGTCCTCAGCAGCTCGGGGATGTTTTGCGCATTTGAGTTCTTTATACGCTCTTCAGTGATTACCGAAACGCTTGCCGGGACATCGGCCTGCTGCTCCTCATATCGTGTCGCGGTGACTATCACCTCACCGATTTCGATCTTTTCCTCCGCGCCCGCACTGGCTGAAGTCAGGACAATGAGCAGCAGCCACAAGACCATCCATACAATTCCCTTTAGCGACTTTTCCGCCTTATTCCTCTTCACAGACATTAATCCTCCTCTTCCCTCGAAGGGTATTAGTTTTTAAGGTATCCAGGGTCTCCTGACTCAGGGCTTCCTACTGGCCTGCCTTCCCATCCGATGTGGACAGTGGCTGTTTCAGGCTTTCGTTCCCTTTACAGTTGCGGGGCAGTTCCCGGCTCTCACGGGATTCCCCTCGTATACCTCTTTCTCATTGCTGAAAGCAATTTGAGATTTAATCTTCAGTTAATAAAGGTCCCATTCTGCGTTTTCACATTTCCCTGACTTTCCGTTTAAGAGCTTCACCACGGGATATTTGTCCCAAAATTCGATTACGTTGACAGTTCCATAGTCCTGCTCAATCCTGAAGATATTTTCGAGCGGGATTTCCAGGATGTGACAAATTAGCACCCTGTTCACCCCTCCATGGGCGACTACCGCAATATTGCCGCCTGCATGGCGGTTTATTACCTCACTGAGCGCCTTTACGACTCGCTCTTTCACATCAAGCGTGCTTTCTCCTCCGACAGGGCTGTGCGCCAACGGATTGTCGGCCCATGCCTCGAATTCACCCGGGAATTGCTCCTTGATCTCGGTAAATGTCATTCCCTCCCATACACCAAATGACCTTTCCCTAAGCTCAGGCATCCTAATGGGCACCAGCCCGTAAGGTTCAGCAATTATCTCTGCGGATTTGACGGCCCTGCTGAGGTCGGAACAATAAACGGCGTTTAATGCTGACTGCGCTTTCTCCTGCTCTTCTTTGGCGCCGGCTGCACCGTGAATGTCCCTAAGATAGCTGAGGTATTTGGAACGGTCGGCAGCGGCAAGGAGTTTTCCGATGAAGGCCGACGCCTCTTGTATCTGCATGATCCCCTCTTCGGACATAGGGATGTCGATGCTCCCGTTGTAGCGTTTCGGCCCACCTCCTTGCAGCGCTCCGTGCCTTATTAAATAGAGTGTAGTGACCATGCAGACACCCCCAGTAAGAATAGTATTTCCGATATTTCGCCTATAGCACCGAAGATATCACCCGTGAGTCCCCCGAATTTTTTTGAGCAGTATCTTGCCGACGCAAAGCCGAAGAGATAAAGCCCCATGAGAAGTATCAAAAAAAGGGACATATCGTAAATATTGGTGTAGCTTCCAAGGAATGTTCTGTGCGCAAGAAAGGAAATGATAATCACCAGTCCCGTGCATATAACAACTTCGGCAATGCCGATATGTCCTATAAACGCATTGCCGAGTCCGTCCTTCCTCGCTGAGATCCCGTGGTACATCGGCGGGACCATAGACCACTTCGAATATACAGGCATCAGAAAAAGAAAGACATAAAAATTCCGGTCGGAAAGGCCGTGAAAAAGTCCTTTCAGCAAGAGGAATTTCAGAAGGACCGCAAATACAATCGATATCACCCCTATAGGCCCGGTGCTTGCATCCTTCATGACCGAAAGCCTCTTGCGGATGTCCGATGCGTTGTCTCCGCTTGATTTTACCGCCATCGCATCAAAGGTGTCGGCCAGCCCGTCGAAATGAAATCCTCCGTTGCTCGCCGCTAATATAAGCAGGGCTGCTGCCGGTGCCATTTCCATGCCAAAGTATTTTGCAGAAAGATAAGCTGCACCAGCCGCCAGTATCCCCTGGAATGCGCCGACCACGGGGAAAAAAACTGCTGAACGGGACATCTGAACATTCGAAATACCCCCTCTAATCCTTACCGGGATTATTGTGAGAAACTGAAATGCAAGCAGCAGTTTTTTCAAAACTCTCCCCACCCATGAAAGTCAATCAGCGTTACATCCCAACACGATCTCCCGAGATTAACCATGAAGTTTGTGCGGGGATGCATTCGAACGGCTTCAGCGGCGCGTATTGCCCCTTGCGGGCGCGCCGGTGCCTCGGAGGGACCGAAGGCTTTCGGGACCGAGAATGAGAGAGAATGCCGTCTCCGCACAAATGCCAGAGAATGAGCGAAAATAATGTTTCCTTCCTTAGTTGCCATAATCTCTAAAAGTCATTTAAGTTTTGTCCGAAACTCCTGCCTCTCCGAAGGTCGCCATTTCTTTATAGATCTTAAGCCCTGCTTCTATTACGAGTATGGCAAGGGCGGCCCCCGTACCTTCGCCAAGCCTCATCTGGAGATCGAGTATCGGTTTCAGGCCGATCTTGTCGAGGATTACCTTGTGCCCTTTTTCCACTGAATTATGCGCGGCAAACATATAGTCTTTCGTATTGGGTTCCAGGCTGTATGCGATCAAAGCCCCTGCCGAAGAGATAAACCCGTCGACTATCACCGGAATCCTCATTGCAGCCGCGCCTATGATAAGCCCGGCGATGCCGCCGATCTCAGCCCCTCCGACTTTCGAAAGCACATCAATCGGGTCGGCGGGATCGGGCCTGTTTACAGCAATCGAATCTTCTATTACTGCGATCTTGCGGGCCAGTGCTTCATCGCCGATGCCGGTGCCTCTTCCCGTAAGGTCATGTACGCTTCTTCCGGTGAGCACAGTTGCGATCGCGGAAGACGGCGTGGTGTTGGCGATGCCCATCTCACCGGTGCCCATGATCTTATAGCCCTTTTCGGCATATTTTTCTGCCAGCCTGACACCTGTTTCGATACACCTTCCGGCCTCTTCTCTGGACATCGCAGGCCCCCTTCTCATATTCTTTGTGCCGCTTATAACCTTCCTTATTTCAATCGGCACGGCATGCTTTGCCCCTGTCAGCATGGGTCCAAAATCAAAATCAACGCCTATGTCTACGACCACGACCTCTGCCCCGGCATGCCTCGCAAGGACATTGATCGCTGCGCCGCCATTCATGAAATTAAAAACCATCTGCCTCGTAACTTCCTTTGGATAGGCCGATACGCCTTCTTCTGCAACTCCATGGTCGCCGGCGAAGGTAAAAATTACCTTTCTGTCAAGCACAGGCATGGGGTTTTCAGTGATCGCCACAAGTCTTTGCGCAAACTCTTCGAGTCTGCCGAGGCTGGAGGGCGGCTTTGTCAGGTTGTCCAGTCTTCTCTGCGCCTCCCGGGCAAATTCGGCCTTGACAGGCCTGATCATCCTTATTGTCTCTTGCATCAAGGTTCTCCTTTTCACTTAATTCTTACCGGAATTCCGGCTACTGTCCAATAGACCTCTGAGGAGACTTTCGCAATTTTCTGGTTGAGCATGCCCGCGAGGTCCCGGAACTTTCTCGCCATCTCATTCGCCGGAACTATCCCCATCCCTACCTCATTCGCTACGATGAAAAGCTTCGCAGAGGATGCGCCTGAGAATCTCTCTATCGCGCGGATCAGGTTTTCGATCTCCTGGTCTATGTCGGCGCCCGACCACATCACGTTCGAAAGCCATATCGTAAGGCAGTCGAGGATCAGGACATCATGTCTCTCTGACATCTCTTCTATCGCCTTAGAAATCTGCAGGGGCTCTTCAAGGGTTTCCCATCCGGGATCGCGATCCCTCTGGTGTCTTTCTATCCGTTCTCTCATCTCTTCGTCCGAGGCCTGTGCGGTTGCGATAAAGACTTTCCGGCCCGGCACCAAAGAGGCTTCCTTAAGGGCAAAGCTGCTCTTTCCGCTTCTTGCGCCGCCGGTGATAAAGACCACTTTTCCGCTCATAAAAGTCCTTTCATGACAATCAGGCCCCCTCATAACTGATGTATGCCTTTCCGTCCGTCTGTCTCATTATCTTCACCTCGACGTCGAAGGCGTTCATTATATTTTCTTCACTCAGGATCGATTCAGGACTCCCGAAGCCGAGTATGCGTCCTTTTTTTATCAGCATGACCTTTTCGAACTGAAGAGCTATGTTTATGTCATGAAGCGCCATTATAAGCGAAATATTCTTTTCCACTCTGATTCTCCTGAGGAGTCTCAGAAGTTCAATCTGGTATTTAATATCAAGGTTCGCCAGTGGTTCATCCAGCAGCAAAAGCCCAGCACCCTGTACAAGGGTCATGGCGATGAAAGTTCTCCTTCGCTCCCCGCCGCTTAAGTCGGTGATATGCGCCCCCGCCTTATCCGACAGCCCGACCATGGAGAGCGCGTCTTCAGCGGTCATGGCCGGGGGGATATCGTAAGGGTAAAGCCCCATACTCACGAGCTCCCTTATGGTAAAAGGAACGCTCATATCGAGCGTCTGCGGAAGATAGCTGATAAGCTTCGCCCTGTCTTTGTTCTTATAGGAATGAAGCGGCTTGCCCCAAAGGCTCAGACTGCCCGACAGGGGTTTCGCTATGCCGCTTCCCAGTTTGAGGATCGTTGATTTTCCCGAGCCGTTTGCGCCCAGCAGCCCTATGAATTCCCCTTCACCAACGGAAAAGGACATGTCGTCTATAAGAGGGCCATTTCCAGGATAGGCGAAAAATATGTCCTTTAGCTCAAGGATCATTGGCTTATACGTTGAGGACATTTTTCCTCCGAAGAAGATAAAGGAAATACGGGGAGCCTATGATCGCGGTGACGATCCCCGACGGAAGTTCCATTGGCGAAAGCAGGGACCTGCCAAAAAGATCAGCCAGGCAAAGCAGCGCGCCTCCCCCCATGGCAGAGGCCGGAATCAGGAACCTGCTGTCAGCCCCTATAAAGAACCTGACGATATGGGGGACGAGAAGGCCTACGAAACCGATCATGCCTCCGAGAGAAACCGAAGCCCCTGTCATCAGACCGACCGAGACAAAGAGAAGCACCCGCTCTTTTTGAGGGGTAAAGCCGAGGCTGTGCGCGAAGTCGTCGCCTAAGATTAAGGCATTGAGCGCCTTGGCGCGAAGAAAAGACAGTACGATGCCGCAGAAGATGAGGGAAACGCCGTAGGGGACCCGCTCCCAGTCAGACATAGAGAGGTCGCCAAAGATCCAGAGCATAGCTCTCCTCATTCCTTCGTCTCTTGACACGCTCATAATAAGCATCAGCAATGCTGAAAAAAGGAAACTTATACCGACACCCGCTAAAAGCAGCCTTTCAGGCCAAAGTCCTCCTCGTTTCCATCCCATCGCTCCTACAATGCTGCCGGTGATGATCGCCCCTGTGAAGGCGAGGGCGGGTATCGTAAAAGTTCCCATGAACGTCAGGCCTCCGATGATGCCCAGGGCGGCAGTCAGTGATGCGCCGCTGGATATGCCGAGTACATAAGGGTCCGCAAGTGGATTTCTCAGTATGCCCTGTAGTACTGCGCCTGATGCTCCCAGGGCCATGCCCATAAGTGCCGCCACAATGACCCTTGGCGCCCTGATATTGACGAGAATATCCTTTGTCGTCTCGTCCAATGTAAAGGGACTTATGAATGTCGGCCCAAGGTAGAGCGAAAACGCAGCGGCTGCAATAAAAATAAAAGCGGTAACCGATAGTTTCTTCTTCATTGTCTACCTTGCAGCCAGGTCCGAAATCTCAAGGATACCCTTCAATGTTCTCGGACCGAGACGGTAGAGGTCGTCGCTTACATAAAAGACCCTGCGCTCTCTTACAGCCGCAACTTTTTTCAGTTTCTTCAGAAGGCCTTCAGACCCCTTTTCCATTCCTGTCCCCTTGCCGATGAATATTATGTCGGGGGCCCTTCTTATGATCTCTTCGATAGAGTATTTGGGATACTGGACGTTTGTCTCAGAGGCAATGTTTTCAACCCCTATGGACTGAAGAGCGTCGTCGATGACAGTGCCTGGTCCGGCAACAACAAGCGGCTCGGGCCAGACTATAAACAGGGCTTTCTTTTTCAAGATACCGGGCCCTGAATTCCGAACTTTCAATTTGCTAAGGGTCTTCTCATATTCTTCGGCAAATTTTGTGGCTTTTTTTTCCACGCCAAGCGCCATTCCCAGTTCCCTCACTCCCTGGGGCAGTTCGGTAAGCCTCCTTGCTGTGAATACGTAGGTCCTGATCTTCATGGATCTAAGCCGCGCCTCAAATTCCTCCGGATTGCCGTCTGTTGTCATGACGACTATATCGGGCTTCAGTGAAACTACTGCCTCCAGCGACGGGTTGGACATGCCGCCTATCTTCGGTTTCCTTTTTGCCTCTTCCGGATAATCGCAATAACTGGTTACCCCGACAATGTTGTCCCCAAGGCCTAATGCATACAATATCTCCGTGATGTTGGGAGCGAGCGAGATAATGCGCTTCGGGGTTTCGGTCGCAGCATAAGCGGCGGCGAAAGGTGAATAGTGAACAGTGAACAGGAAAAATAATAGGCTGAATAAAAGTCTTCTCATTCAGGATATCCGTACAAGATACATGGGTCGTATAAGTTGACAATAGAATGTCATTCCACGACTTGATCGGGGAAGCCATAAAACCCTGGATTGCCCGGTCAAGCCGGACAATGACGAACAGTTTGAGACTTTTGTCATACCCAATGTTTTCTCCCTAAAAATAAAAAATCCTCTCGCCTGCGGCGAGAGGATTGCACCCTGGTTCACTTCATCCTCACCTTCCTCCTCGGAAAGGCATGTCAGTAAAGAAGTGAGCTGTGAATAGTGGAATGTCAGGAGTCAAAAAAAACTGGTCCTCTTAACTTCTCACCATTAACTTTTCACTTTTTACTTCCATACAGGCAGGTCTTCTGGCTCTCCCGACCTTATACCAGCCTTCCCATCCAGATATGAACAGTGGCGTTTACCGGCAAAGGCGCTTATTCAAAAACAGATCGAATCGGGATTACAGCGGCGGGACCGCTCCTGGGTCTCACAGGATTCCCTATTAAGCTCCGTGCACCTGTACTTTCCATAGTTTGCAGAAAAAGGGCTTGGAAATCAACTGTAAAAAAGCCCGTTGTGCGCGG
>JBAIXS010000357.1:0-7195 GCA_037916395.1 Candidatus Sulfobium mesophilum | reverse complement strand
TATAGTTGGAAACGCTTTCGACGCCTAAAACAGCTGTCCTGGCTGCTAGGCGTTTTTTTAGCGCCGAAATACTCAACGGGAAATAATTTTATGATGAGGTCGGGATGTGCAGACTAGCGGCGATAACGTCCGGTGAATATATTTCTCCGATGGAGCCGGTGCTTGCCCTGGAGACGATGAAGGAAGGGCATGACGGCTCGGGCCTCGGCATTATGATGAAAAATCTGGGCGGGGAATTCGAGGAGTTAAAGGAATACCCTGTGCTTTCAGCTATATGTTCCGATGAAGGGCTTGTCAGGCTTGAGGAATATATGGACAGGCAGGGGTTTAAGGTAAAACATGCCTGGGAACCATCGATAAGGGAGGTCAGGGGCGTTCATAAACGGGACAATTACTTTGCCCGTGCATACGAATATCCTGCTACCTATGAAGGAAGACCGCTACGGGAGAAAGAGGACCTCCTCCTGAAGACGCGCCTCACCCTTAGGCAAATGGGCCAGGCGGATGAATCGATCATAGTCTTTGCTTTTTATCCTGATATAATTGCCCTTAAAGAGGTCGGCGACCCCCTGGAGGTGAGCGAATTTTTCGGCCTCGACAGTTCCTCGATCAAAGCGAAGATAATTTTGGCCCAGGGCCGTCAGAACACCAACTATGCCATAAACCTTTACGCCTGCCATCCCTTTTTCATCCAGGGTTTTTCGACGATGACCAACGGTGAAAATACTGCGTTTGTGCCCATCAGGGAATACCTTATGTCCAGGGGCTTCCCCGGCTATGTAGGGTATAACAGCGACAGTGAGGTGTTTACCCATATCCTTCATTACATCATGAGGGAACTCGGCTATCCTCTGGAATATTACAAGCACATAATTACGCCGCTTAAGACATCCGAGATTGCACAGCGGTCCGACAAAGAGGTGCTGGACCTCCTCAGAAAATCCCTCAGGATGCTCTGCATTGACGGCCCGAACTGTGTTATCGGTTTCACCCCGGAAGGCGCATGCTTCATGGTACAGGATTCGAAGAAGCTGCGGCCCGGAATGGTAGGGGGGGTGAAAGGAAAGTATGCCCTCATGTCTGAAGAATGCGGCGTGGACAAGGCCATCCCCCAGAGGGACAGGAAGAAGGACATCTTCCCGATGAAGTACGATATGGTGATTATTTCACCGGATGCGCAGGAGGTGACGGTATGGAACCAGCTACAAAGTTAGACCATAACCATCAACTCTCCCTGAGAGAGTTCCCTTATATAATCAGATGGCGCGACGACAGGTGCAAGCGCTGCGGCAGATGCACAGCGGTCTGTCCTGTCAAGGCGATTGAGCCAACCGTGAAGATCCTCAGGACCATTGCCTCAGAGGGTCCGGTGCCTGAGCCTTCCGCTGCAAAAAAAGTGACTTTTATGGTGGAGCAGGTTAAAGACATCAACCGTTATTGTACGGGCTGCGGTACCTGCACACTTGTCTGTCCGAACGAGGCGATAGAGCCCGAAATCAATCCCCAAAACAAGTTCCTTCATTTCAAGAACAAAGGCGGTGACGCCTATAAAAGGGGCGGCAGGAGAAACGATCCGTCTGTTTCGACCCTCGACAGGCTTAAGTTCACCAGGATATCGATGCTCACTGACCCCGCGCTTGATGCGGGAAGGCACGAATTTAGGATCAGGACTTTTTTGGGAAGGAACCTTCCGCCTGAGCAGCTGCCGCTTAAGAACATCGGCGGTAAGCTTGTAATAGATAAGGACGGGGCTTTCATTCCGCCTGTCCGGGAGATATACCCTATCATGATAGGCAGTATGTCAGTCGGAGCTCTTTCGCCTCCGATGTGGGAGGGCCTTGCCATGGGTGTCGCATACCTTAATGAAGTCGAGGGCATGCCTGTGGTTATGTGCTCCGGAGAAGGCGGAATGCCGCCCAGGCTTCTGAAGTCTAAATTCCTTAAGTATTTTATACTTCAGATCGCGTCAGGTTATTTCGGCTGGGATGAGATAATCCATGCACTTCCTGATATGGTCGAAGACCCCTGCGCTATTGAGATCAAATACGGACAGGGCGCAAAGCCCGGTGACGGCGGCCTCCTTATGGCTTATAAAGTCCTGAAGCTTATCGCACAGATCAGAGGTGTGCCGATGATGGTTGATCTGGCGTCGCCTCCCACTCATCAGACGAAATATTCTATTGAAGAAGCGGTCGCGAAGATGATTCAATCGATGTCTATGGCCTGGGGATTCAGGGTGCCCGTATATCCCAAGATATCCGGGACCAAGACGGCAAGGGCGGTCCTTAACAACCTTGCCAGAAACCCCTATGCCGCTGCGCTAAGCATAGACGGAGAAGACGGCGGGACCGGAGCTGCGTATAACGTCTCGATGGACAAGATGGGGCATCCAATAGCATCTAACATAAGGGATTGTTACCTGGACCTTGTCAAGCAGGGGAAGCAGAATGAACTTCCGCTGATAGCAGCCGGAGGGGTGGGCAAAAAAGGGAACCTTGCCGCCAATGCCGCCGCGCTTATAATGCTTGGGGCATCGGCCGTTTCCATCGGCAAATATATGATGCAGGCCACGGCCGAATGTTTCGGAGACGAATACAACAGATGCAATCTCTGTAATACCGGCCGCTGCCCCCGGGGTATAACAACTCAGGACCCGAAGCTTTACAGGAGGCTTGATGCCGACAAGGTCGCAGAGCGCGTGGTTGATGTATTCAGAACCGCCGATACGGAACTGAAGAAGATTTTTGCTCCAATGGGCAGAAGCACTGAATTGCCAATCGGCATGTCCGACGGCCTCAGCATAGACGATAAGGCGATGGCAGAGAGGTTACAGATAGACTATGCATGCTAAAGGCAGGGGCGGGGTGACCCCGCTCGCACAGTTAATCCAGAGGTTTCAATAATGAACAAGGCAACGATAAATGGCAATATCGGCGGGAAGCGCGTCCCGTCGAGAATCCTCGAAGAGCAGATCCAGGAGGCTGTCAGAGATGGAGCCCGTGATATACTGGTTTTGGCTGAAGGCCAGCATGGGATCGGGGGACGCATATGGCCTAGAGGTGAAACTATAAAGATAGCCGTTGAAGGCCCCGCCGGTCAGCGTCTGGGAAGTATGGGTATGTCAGACACGGAGATTGTCGTAAGGGGCAGCGCCTCGGACGATGTGGGATGGATCAACTGCGGCGCCAGGATCACTGTACTTGGTGACGTGACAAACGGCGCCCACAATGCTGCGGCTCAGGGTGTTCTCTATGTGCAGGGAAGCGGCGGTGCGCGCTGCGATACCATGACAAAACGTAACCCGCGCTTTGATCCTCCGCAGTCGTGGTATTTCCGGAATGTGGGAGATTCTTTTGCCGAATTCAAGGCGGGCGGCATCGCCGTCGTCTGCGGAGTTGAACCCAGGGACCCTGAAAGCGTTTTGGGATACCGCCCGTGTGTTGGAATGGTCGGCGGCACCATCTACTTCCGTGGAAAGACTTCCACATATAGCGAGCGCGATGTGCAACTGCTCGATATAACCCCCCAGGACTGGCAGTGGCTGATAACTGAGATGAAAAACTTCCTTAAGGCCATAGACCGCGAGTCATACTACGGCGAACTTACACGCGATATGTCCGAATGGAAAAAGCTTGTAGCTTACACGCCGGCTGAAAAGGCGGCCCGTGTCAGGACGAAGCTTTCGGCTGCCAGCTTCCGAAAGGATTTCTGGGAGAAAGGTGTGGGAGAGGGAGGGATATTTGCCGAATACTTAAATCATGATTTAACTATCCTTCCTTATATAACAACGGGGACTAATCGCAGGAACAGGCCGGTCTGGAATAATGAAAAATATCAGCCGCCGTGCGCTTACAGTTGTCCGTCGCATATCCCCTCGCATAAGCGTGCTACGCTCATTCGCCAGGGAAAAATGAAGGAGGCGATGGACCTGGTTCTTCGGTTTAGCCCGCTTCCGGCCACGGTCTGCGGACAGATATGTCCCAATCTCTGCATGCAAAGCTGCACGAGGGGGATGTTGGACAGGCCGCTTAATATCAAGGAAATGGGAAGCCTGGCGCTAAAACAGCCCGCCCCGAAACCTGCGAAAAAGACTGGACATAAGATAGCAGTTATAGGAGGCGGTCCGGCCGGTCTATCAGCCGCGTGGCAGCTCGGTCTTAAAGGTCATAGTGTCGACCTATATGAATCTGCCGACAAGTTAGGCGGAAAGATAGAACTCTGCATCCCAAGGGAGAGGCTGCCGCATGAGGTCCTGCTTAAGGAGCTGTCAAGGTTCGGGGATGTCGGCGTTACGACCCATACAGGCAGGGCTGTTAACCGCAAGGAGTTCGACCGGATATATAAAAACCACGATGTGGTTGTTGTAGCGTGCGGAGCGCACATGCCCAGGGAAATCAAGTTTCCGGGGTCTGAAGATGTGATGGCTGCCATTGATTTTCTCAAAGGCGTCAATTTCGGGAAAAGCGTTTCGCTGAAGAACAAGAAAGTGGTTGTTATCGGGGCCGGCAATGTCGGCATGGACGTGGCGTCACAGGCTTTTAACTGCGGTGCAGCTTCGGTGACGGCTGTAGATATCCAGAAACCGGCTGCCTTTGGAAAAGAGATGGACATAGCAAGAGAAAAGGGGACTGAAATCCTCTGGCCGAAGTTTACTGAAAGGTACGGTAAAAAGGAAAAGAAGATTTTCTTTAAAGACGGCTCTTCGCTTCCGGCGGACCTGGTAATTATGTCGGTAGGGGAGGTCCCGATACTTGATTTCCTTCCGCCCGATATCATTACTGAACGGGGCTGGCTTAAGGTGAACGAACTCGGCCAGACCTCTGATGTGAAGGTCTTTGCAATCGGAGATGCTACCAAACCGGGACTTGTCACCCACGCAATCGGGCAGGGCCGTATCGCGGCAGATGTTATACACTCTCAGCTTATGCATTACGATTACCTGCCGGAGGTGAAGCAGGTTGTCCCCTATGAAAAGATTAAGACCGAGTACTATGATGTCTGCAGGTTCGAAGGCTTCAACGCGAAGAAGGAAGCCTCTGTCTGCATGTCGTGTGCGACCTGCAGGGACTGTCATATGTGCGAGGTCACCTGTTACTGGGGAGCCATAAGCAGGGTAGAGCACAAAGACGGCTCATACGAATATGTGGTTGATGATGATAAGTGCATAGGCTGCGGATTCTGCGCCGGCATATGCCCCTGCGGCGTGTGGGAGATGGTCGAAAACATTTAAGGGATTATCTGCTGACAAAGAAAGTTTCAGGGGTGGTCGATTAGATCACCCCTTTTTATTTTGCTGCTCAGTGATGCCTCACACTTTTTCTTCATGGCGTGTTGATGCTCACCCGGCATATGGCCAATTCACCAGTAGTGTTGGTAAATTTCACGGGGCAGGCGACCCTTCATGATAAGGTTTCTAATTACCGTAATTATGCAACATGCTTTTCTTCTGCTCTCAAATCCTTTCTGTAGGCCATTTAGATCGTTAGCAGTTTATTAACTTATAGAATTAAAAATGTCCGGTATAGAAATTGCTATCTTAACTGATCACCTGATGCAGTCTAAACAATGAAGGCTGACTCTCCGTGAGGGGTGAGTGCGGTCGGGCGAATTTGCAAAAATGGAAGATGACTCTAGGCAGCAGGGGTTTTTTGTTGTAACATGATTCGTAACGCAAGGGGATTTGCAAACACTTATCATCATCGTTAATGGGGGATTTATGGAAGCAAAAACGACAGCCACGTTGCGGCTGAAGACTTCGGGGGAAGTCGTCGGCGAAATTGTTAATGAGTACGGCATGGTAGTTTCCTCAGGCCGCTTCGGCGTAATGACAGAGGACGAATTCCGGAAGTGCTTACAACTAACCCAAAAGGTATTTATGGAGGTGCCGTCAGACGATGCCATCGAGCTAATCAAGAAACTGCTTTCTTTCCGCAAATCAGAAAGCTCAGCAGGAGCCTCTTTGGAGAGGTGGTAAGGCGCATATTATTTGACCGCCTGCGCCTCATATTGTCACCGGTTGAGCGGCGGATCTTTATGGAACTGCCTCACAATGGCCGTTTTTTTAATTTTTGTCGATCTCAAAACTAGTGGGTTGAGGCGCTGCTAAACCTTTTTTATAAAAAGCCTGTTTAGAGTGCATGCACTAAGGAGCTATACCGCCTGTCATCTTTTTGCTCCTGTACATATTACGGTCCGCCTGATCGAGCAGTTCTTCAGCGGAACATGGAGAGGCGGGATCATACCGCGCAAACCCTACGCTGAATGATAGCGTGTATTGTCGTGTTTTTTCTCCGTTAAGTTTATTCAAGCTTTCTTCAAATCGTCCGGCGAGTATCCTGGGAAGTGCCTCAGAACTGTCATTTATGAGTGCCACAAATTCATCTCCACCGATACGAGCAAGAATATCCGCGCTGCGAATATGCGCCCTCAAAATATTCGCTGTATCGATCACTGCACGATCGCCTTCCTTATGACCCCAATTGTCATTAATCAGCTTCAAGCCATTTACATCCGCAAATAATAAGATCATTGCATTTTGTGTCCGGCGTGCTATCCTAAATTGCTGCTCAGCTAAAAAATCAAACCCGCGACGATTATGAAGCCCAGTAAGCTCGTCATGAAGTGAAAGTGATCGAAACTCTGCTTCGGATTCTCTTACCTTTCTCAAAAGCTTTTCCCTTTCACTGACAAGATAACCCAGGAACGTATAAACGAAAGGTATAAGGAAAATCAGGATATGAAAGCCGTGAACTTCATATGGGCGGGCGGGTTCAAAAATATGAATGACCCAACGATCTCCATATTCAACATAATCGTAGGCCAGCCATGAGACAAAAAGTAGCCACCCCCAAAGAGTAACCGCAGTCGCAAGTCTGGATTTCACGTTCTTTTTTCCATAATGGATGATTCTGAAACGTTCATACCTATATTATATTCAGTTCCTAAAAATTAGCTTGAATTTCAACTTAATAAATGGCTCTCGGAAATTGAAAATAGTCGAAAAATAGTTGAACGCAAAACAGGCACTTGAAGGTATCTCTCCAAGTGCCTGTTTTTATAAGCATAAACTGGAGCCGAGAAGCGGATTCGAACCGCCGACCTGCTGATTACGAATCAGCTGCTCTACCAGCTGAGCTATCTCGGCACCCCGTTATTCTATCAGAAAGTAAAAAAATATTTCTGCCATCCGGATTGT
>JBAIXS010000356.1:0-4893 GCA_037916395.1 Candidatus Sulfobium mesophilum | reverse complement strand
AGCTCGAGGAACCTCTTGGAGGCAGCTGATTTCAGGACCATAACAGTGTCGGCCCCGTAGCCGGTTCCGGCTACCGCAATGACTTCTTCGCCCTCAGGGATAAGTCCGGCGTCCGCGGCCATCATTGTGATCTCGCAGCACACTTTGGCGCCCTCGCCGAATCTTCTTAACGACTGCGCTATGATCATGGCAGGATATATGCCGCTGAATTTTGAGTTAAGGGATGTCTCGATTGAATGCGTCAGAATTGTGCCGGTATAAATCTTTGCGCCGTTGTCCCTGATTTTTGCGAGCGCGTCATCAGGGATTTCGAATGTATTAGGCCCCTTGAAGCCGGCGGAATGAGTAACGGCAACCATGTTAATACCGGCATCCTTCAGCGCAGATGAAAACAGCATCGCCGTCGCGCCCGTAGTGGTTGCAACAACCAGATGCTTGTAATTTATTTCATCCAGCGCCCGCTTCACAATATCGAGGCAGGCACCGGTATTGTCTTTGCCAGCCCTTTCGAAATATACAATCCTTTTCTCCATTACGGCCTAACGTATCGCAGAATGCGCCAAAAAGTCAATGTTCAGTATTTTCCCCTAGTATGACTCATTTCATTCTGATAAAATTAATCATGACGTCGAAGTCCAAGATAAACATAGTCTCGGGCATCGGCCGTGACTTTAGCAGCAATTTGACCGTCGGCGATGTCACTTACCATGTGCAGACAGAAGACATGGGAACCAGGACCTGCAAGATAATCTCCCGCGTATATTTGCGGGGAGAGGTCGTCATGACCCGAAAAACAGATTATACCCACATCGTAAACCTCAAGGACCGCGAAGAAAAATTAAAAGCGCTTATGGGAAATCACCATAAGGCTACGATAGATGCTTTCATAAAAGGCATGACAGAAAAGCAAAAAACCAAGGCCGAGTACCTTGAGGAGGTTAAGAAACTTTTACAAAGGCGAAACAAGAAGGCAGCCCTTGAGATGCTGAAGGAGGCAATTGAGAAGTTCCCTGGCGATCCTTTTCTCATGTCTCATTATGGCTGGCTGATCGCCGTTGTTGAAAACAATCCGGATGTGGGAATAAAGATATGCAGCGAGGCCATCGACAATATCCGGAGTTCCCTTCCCTTTGGCAGTGAATTTTTTTATCCCACACTTTACCTCAATCTGGGACGCACTTATTTAAAAAACAACCAAAGGGGAGAGGCAGTCGGTGCGTTTAATAGAGGTCTGCAAACCGACCCTGAAAACCATGACATCCTGTGGGAATTGAAAAAAATTGGCGTAAGGAAGAAGCCTCCCATACCTTTTCTGAAGAGGAACAATCCTATCAATAAATACTTAGGCATCCTGTTATCCAAAACAGCCAAATAGTTTCTGTCGGAATTAAGATTGTCCCTTTTCTTTCCAGGCTAGAACTCTTTCATAATCCTGTAGACTGCGGACATATCCAGATCCGCTATCCCTTTGGCGAATGTCATACCGAAGAGTTCTTTCGCAAGGCTGGCTGAAAAAAGCGGGACCTTCATTGTCCCGGCCAGATCCTGAAGGTAATGCAAGTCCTTGTACATCAGGGCCGACGAAAACTGCGTCGAAAAGTCTTCCTTAAGAAGCTTTTCCTTCTTGGCATTAAGGACAGCGGAATTGCCTGCGCCGGCTGAAAGTATGTCCATTGCCACTGCCTTATCGATTCCGGCTTTTTCTCCCATAGCAACAGCCTCCGACAAGGCGCTCATAAGTACTCCGAGCAGGAGATTATTGATAAGCTTCATCTTGATAGCCATGGACGGTTCTTCGAGGAAGAAAATATTCCTGCCGATCTTATCAAGCAGCGGCTTCGCCCTTTCATAGATATTTTTCTCTCCGCTCACAAGAACAGTCAGACTGCCCTGCGAAGCAGGTACAACGCTGCCAAGAACAGGAGATTCCAGATAATGTCCCCCGCGGTCTTTAAGCATCCGATGGAACTGTATTACATCTTCGAAGTGGTTTGTCGTGGTGTCGATTATAATCTTTCCCCTGCAATCTCCTTCCAAAAGCCCTGCGCTCCCTGTCAATATGGACGTGACAGCACCACTGTCGAAAAGATTAATAAACACAACCTCTGATTCTGCCATAAGCGAGGCAGGGGTATCAGCAATTTCCACACCGAGGTCTGTCGCCTTTTCCTTAGTCCTGTTCCAGACAATGAGGTCAACGCCTTCAGAAATCAGGCGCTTTGCCATCGCCTTACCCAAATGTCCCATGCCTATGAATCCGGTCTTCATAATTCCTCCCCAACTCTTTTTTTTTAGCGATCTTTTCAACATCACTAATACCTTTTGTATTCTCGCTCAAAAAAGACCATCTGAAAAGCCAGGCTGCGACAGACAAATCTCAACCGGCGGAAGAAAGCGTCGGGCAAAATACCGGGTCTCTAAACAAGCGGGCCGAATGCTTGCGAGTGAGGCAAAAAAATCGCCTGTCTTCGGGCAGGTACTCTTGACACACCCGTTAGTGTTGGGAGAGACTATGAAGATGGAATTTTGCGATATGGAATGCAAATACGCTTTTTTCCCGGAGTCGGATTCAGTGGATGGTTCACGAAGCTGCAGGACCTTTGTAGCCTTATACTGCGGCCTGAAGAAAAGGCTTGTTCACAAAAACATGCCCTGCGGCGAAAAGATAGTGCCGAAGAAGCGCAAGGGTCGCGGACGGTGCAAGGTATGAATTTTCTGGACAGGATGGAAAGAAGGTTTGGCCGCTTTGCGATCAGGCAACTGATAACCTATATCGTTGGGTTGAACGGACTGATCTACCTCCTCTCCTATGCATATCCTCAAAGTGAAGCAATCAGCAAGCTGGTTCTGGACCCTTATCTCATAAGGCAGGGGGAAATCTGGAGACTGTTTACTTTCGTATTTATCCCGCCGGCTACCTCACTGCTTTGGATTTTTTTTATCCTCTATTTCTATTACACCGTAGGAATAGGGCTGGAGCATGAATGGGGGAGTTTCAGGTTCAATCTCTATTATTTCACGGGGATGCTGGCCACGGGTCTTGCCGCGTTCATAACGGGGCAGGGCACAACAGCCCTGTATCTGAACCTCTCATTGTTCCTGGCGTTTGCCTACGTTTTCCCCGATTATCAAATATTATTGTTTTTTATCCTTCCGGTAAAGGTGAAATACCTGGCCTGGCTTAACTGGGCCTTTATTGCTTTCACAGTCCTGACCGCGCCGCTCTCGGCTAAAGTAGCTGCTCTTGTTTCCGTCGGAAATTATTTCCTCTTTTTCGGCGCTGAGATTTTTTCGACCATTCAGCAAAGGGGTTCTGCCTATCAGAGAAGGAAGCCATTCAGGGCGCTGGCGCAGCAAAGACCTGCCACTATTCACAGATGCGCGGTATGCGGTAAAACTGAAAAGGACGACCCAAAGCTGGAGTTCAGGTATTGCTCGACTTGCGAAGGCGACTATGAATATTGCATGGACCACCTTAAGACTCATGAACATGTGAAGGCGCAGGACCGCTCGCGAGATCAGAAATAGACGCCCTCGCTAACTAAAAAAACTCAAATTCATCTGCGGAAGACTAAGTCAGCGGCTCCACCTATCTGACCTCGTAAACACTGTTTGCCCAATCCCCGCCGCAGATATCATCGCGATTGCCTCCACATTTCACGTTGCAGTTATCTGCCTTTCCCGACCGTCCGAAGCTGTTGCCACAAAAGCACCAGCTTCCGGCCTGGGTTCCGGCATAGTGAAACCCTTTGCCCTGGCATATTGATACGCATTTTTCATTTGTCATCGCACGGTCTTCGAGCGCAAACCCGAACAAATCACGGCCTGCCGTACCTACGCCGCCCTGGTCCCTGAAACATCCGAGATAGCGAACGCCCTCTTTATGCCAGCCTCCAAAGAAGCCTCTTTCATCCGCCCCTCCGGGCATCACATCGGTATATTCAATTTTCATTACATCCCGGGCATTTACCGGAACCGTATACTGTTTTCCGTCTCTGGTCGTAATAAGCATGTCAGCAAAAACCGCAGATGCCGCCACAAAGAAAATCAAAAAACCGAAAATTGCGACAAAAAGAAATCCACTCTTTTTCATAGCTTATCCCCCAATATTTCTTCACTGCATTTCAGCCGGCATTGCCAACGGCCAACCGGCCTTACCTGATATTCCGTTAAATTAATTCACTTATGATGTCAACGTCCCTGATCAAAGGGCCGTATCTGAAACAGAAAAACCTGCAGTGCCTTAATAAGGTCTTCCGTTTAAGACTCTAAATCGACTTTGCCTCACTGTCAGTCCAGTCAGCGTATTTTAGTGATATTGAGAACAGTGCCGACAGGCGCACAGTTATTTTGTTGCGGAAAGTCAGCGCAGCCGGTGATCGTAATAGTCGCGGTGGTCGGAGATGTGAGAGTAAAAGTAGCAGTAGAAAACTGCGGCATAGTGATATCAACCGTGCCACCGAATGTGCGCTGATTGAACCATTGAGATAAAAATGCCGTCGTTCCATCAAACGGACCGGCATAGGGAAGCCAACTTCCCATCTCCAGAGGCAGCACCGCAAAATACATTGTGCCATTGATTACCATTACCATAGCACCAAATGTTTCAGCCAGATTTTCAGACGGCTGCATCCAGATTCCGTCAACTCCGGCGTAAGCGGCTGTACCCGCAGCCAGCAAACAAAGCACCATCAAAAAAAAAGAGTGACCTTTTCATAATAACGCCCTCCTTTTGAATTGGATCTGGAACTATGCTGTCAGTCTACCGCAAATATATACTTTGTCAATGTCTGAAGCTCTCTATTGCGGCAACAGTTTGAAAGACGGGAGGCTGAAATTAGAATAATTCTACTTCATCATATTTGCATTTCCCTACGAATATACTATCGGGAA
>JBAIXS010000355.1:0-1975 GCA_037916395.1 Candidatus Sulfobium mesophilum | reverse complement strand
CAGCTTATGGGAAGGTCGTATCTTTGCGCCCGGCTGAACTCCTCGATGATCCGGGTGTAGAAATATCTGATATTGTAAAGGTCCGTGAGGAAGTCCGTTAAGGACAATTTTTCGAGCCGGGTCTTTTCGTCCTCGACCCGTTCAAAGAGAAAGGCAGTGTTCAAAGCGCTGGCAGACGCGCCGGCTATTGCGTTTAGGAGCTTGATCTCGTTTTTGGTAAAGGTATGCGCAGCCCGTGAAGTCCTGAGGAAAAGGGTCCCGATGACTTTGTCTCTGAAAAAAATGGGGATGACCAGTATTGAACGGATTCCCAGAGGCGATATGATATGCCTGACGCTTTTCATGAGAGGGTTTGTCTTAATGTTTTGTATCATCACAGGCTTCTGTGAAGTGAGAGACGCTACGATTTCCGGATATTTCTTGAGGCTGAGCTTTATGACAGACATCTGGGGGTTTTCGAAGCTGGCGACAACGTACGCAGACCGATGGGCCCAGTTGACGCTTATCACAGAGCAGCGGGTCACGGGCATAATTTCCGCGATCTTTGAAACTATCTTAAAAAGAAGCTCTTTAGGATCAAGCGTTGAGGAAAGGTACCGGGTAAGGTCGATGACAGCCTCAAGTTGCTTCACCTTTGTGCTCAGGGTATCGAGCATCTCCCTGCCGCGGATGACTGATTCAAGTTTACTATGAAGATCCTTTTTGATATAAGGCCTGTAAAGATAGTCCTTTACGTTGTGGGTTATGGAGTTTTCGATGCCTTTTGCGATATCCCCGGCGATGATCGAGACAGATGGGAAATGTGTAATCTTTGTGTGGACTGACTTAAGTAATGCTCCTTCTACAATAACCGCGGCCGGCTGGCTATTGCCAAGGTATTCAAGGAAAAGATTTTGCTCAGTCAAATAAGCCGGCTTATATATCCTGTGACTTCTGAAAAAATCATTTAAAAAGGCGACAATGGCGCTGTTGCGTGCGAGTATCGCTGTCTCCCGACGTTTCACCCCTGAGTCTCCCTTTTAACGTAAAGTTTCTAATATTATTGTTATTCCCAGCCTTTGAGTCAATATAAGAGCGGAAGGGCGGTCTTTTGTAAGCAGGCTGTTTAGAGACGATCAATGCGTTTCCGGACGAAGTTGCGGGCGAAAGTTGCGGTTTGACACTGGCACTCTGATTACTTATACTTCTTTATGCTCAGGATAGCAGTGATAGACGGCCAGGGCGGCGGCATAGGAAACCTTATCGTCAAGAGGCTCAGGGAGGAGTTTAAAGATACCGTTGAAATTATAGCCTTAGGCACCAACGCTGCTGCTACAACAGCAATGATGAAGTCCAGGGCCAACAAAGGTGCCACGGGAGAAAACGCTATTGTCTGGAATTCGGGGCGGGTCGACGTAATCACGGGCCCTTTAAGTATAGCCCTTCCGGATGCCATGTTGGGAGAAGTGACTGCCAAGATGGCTTCAGCAGTCGTTTCGTCCAAGGCCAGGACGATATTACTGCCTCTTAACCAGGAGGAAATTGAGATCGCGGGTGTTAACAAAGAGCCGCTGCCGCATTTGATAGAAGACGTAGTTGCAAGAATAAAGGAGATCAGACATGTGTGAGGCTAACGCTTATGTTTACATTGACGGCAACGAGGAACTCTATCTGGAAAACGTGGATGTAATGAAACCGGAGGACGGGAAGATCTTTTTAAAGAACCTTTTCGGCGAGCAGAAGGTTTTTGAAGGACAGATAAGGGAAATATCTCTCCTGCGGCACAGGATAGTCCTGGAGAAAAAATAATCAGGAACAATATCTGCCCGTAAGTCAGCCTGATTAAAAATGTTGCGCGCGTAGAAAAAAACAAGTATTATCGAAGTGTTCACTTAAGGGGAGTGCATCGGGTTCTGGTGTCCCGCCCGGCCTTCAAAGCCGGTGTTTCCTGCCAAAAGCGGGAAGGGTGGGTTCGATTCCCACACACTCCCGCCAT
>JBAIXS010000354.1:0-2296 GCA_037916395.1 Candidatus Sulfobium mesophilum | reverse complement strand
TGAAGATCGTCATACTCACAAGGACAGGGTTCCATCATACAAGCTTCATAAACCGGCTCCAGGACAAGTTCGAAATATCATGTGTCGTCAGAGAGGCTTATCCTGAGTCTCGCAGGGTAAACGGATTGCATTTTTTCCTGAGAAATATGCTGACGCAAAAAGGGCGCCGGGAGATAAAGGATGATCTTTATCTAAGGGATTTTCACAGAAAATTCTCGGCGGGCTTCAGATATCACAGGATATTGAAAGACTTTCTAACGGCCCCGTTTGATCTCGTGTCAGACAGGCCCGGAACAAAATATCTCTTCGTTAAATGCGGGGATATAAACGGTGCTGATTTTGCGTCATTTCTTAAAGGTCTTGGACCTGACATCATCGCGGTCCTTGGCAGCAGCGTCATCTCACCCGAAATCATCGCTATTCCTGCGGCGGGGATGATAAACCTCCATTCAGGGCTTTCACCGTATTACAGAGGCACATGGAGCTACGGATGGCCGATAGTTAACAGAGAACCCGAATATATCGGCGCCACAGTGCATTATGTGGACCCTGGAATTGATTCCGGAGACATCATCTATCAGACCAGGCCTGTATTTGACGATGGGGACGATCTCAATGCTATCTTTCTGAAGGTCATTTCGGAGGGGATTGAGCTGGTTTCGGATGCAATCGGAGAAATTATTGGAAAGGGAGTTGCAGCCTCTTTTAAGCAGCCGAAGGAAACAGGAAAACTTTACCGCACAAGTGATTTTAATGCCGATGCCGCCCGCCGCTGCATTTCCCATCTGCAAGGGGGAGCAATCGGCAGATATAATGCCATAAAACAGGCGGCCGACGGGAAGGTCCCTCTATTTGGTTATATTGCCCCCAGGCTTTACAGATGAATGAAGAACCGGTCTATGTTGTCCTTCTTTTTCATTCCACGGATCACCTTGACAGGCTGTCCTTAAAGGGACTCGGCAATGTCCACCCGGAGATATTCTGGGAGGTCTGCGTTGCCCTTAAACAGGGATTCGATGTCATAAGTCTCCCAAGGCTTCTAGAACTTATTTCCTGCGGGGACGCAAAACACGGACGGTTTCTCGCGGTCACCTTCGACGACGGTCCAAAGTCCTACGCCCTGACCGCAGTCCCTGTATTGGAGTCTCTTCGCATGCCATCGACCTGTTTTCTAATAACAGATTGCATAGGAGATAGGGCATTATACTGGAGGTATCTTTACAACTACTGTGTCAACGCCGGGTTTGGCAGGGAACTCGCCGCTTTGGTTAGCGCCGAATACAACGTCGCGGTAAATGAAAAGGATGTGATGAGTTTCACCCGCCGCAACTTTAACGGCGACAAAAACTTGCAGGTGATCAAAGGCATTTCAAGATATATCATCACAGAGGAAGAATACCGTGATAAAGAAGGTGAGCTTTTCCTTTCAGGCGACGATCTCCGGCAGCTTAATGATAACTCTCTCATCACCTTCGGCATACATACGCGCAGCCATCCGGTCATGAAGGGACTTCAGGATGAAGAGCTCCGTTATGAGATATCGGGGAGCGTTGACTTTTGCCGGGACAATATTCGTGGCGACAGTTTGCTGTTCAGTGTGCCGTTTGGGAGGCTTTATAAAGATTACGACGAAAGAACCGTCCTTTCAGCCCTGGATCTTTCGATAGGCGCGATCTTCTCGGCTTACGGCGGTGTCAATGAGAAGGGTCAGCCTCTCTACAACGTCCGAAGAATACCCGTCCATGAGGGCATTTTGGAATCAGGCGTAGAAAATTTTGTCCGGTCGCTTTGCAAAATGGAAGTCGGTCCGGAATACCTTCAGGCGGAAAAGCGATTGCGCGATGCGGTGGAAAGGCGTGGGACGTGATAGAGTTGCACTATAATCCAGAGTCACTATCAAACTTGTGGGAGGATGACTTCAAGCGGATTCGGCGCGCCGAAAAAGGAGGGCGTCATCTTTTCGCTCATTCTCGCTTCGCTCCGAGGCAATTTCTCGCCATGCCTTCCGCATGGAATACGAGAAATGAAGCCGCTCAAAGACGGCTCCCTCCTTTCATCCAGAGGAATACATATTAGTATGAGCGAACCCTACGATACGGAAGAGCGAAGCGAGACCGGGGATGCCGTCTCAGCACAGATGGCGGATTTTGTCATGTCTTAAGTTTGTGAATAAATTGGGCCGGAGTTAAAATAAATAAGGATAGATTTCCCGAAAAGGCCGAACTCTCCGGAAGGGGAGGGCGGAAAGCGGCGGATCTACTTTTTAGATAGATGGCTGAGCTGCCGAAGGAAACGT
>JBAIXS010000353.1:0-39747 GCA_037916395.1 Candidatus Sulfobium mesophilum | reverse complement strand
GAAAAAAATCCGTAGCTTATTACTATAAATGCAAGACTTCCTTAAGTCAAGAACTCTCGATGAACGTCCTGAGCCACTTGCTTCTGGAGGGGTGCCGCAACTTCCTGATAGCCTTCACTTCAATCTGTCTCACCCTTTCACGGGTCACATCAAATTCAAGCCCAACCTCTTCCAGGGTATGGGGGGAGTCCTCTCCGAGACCGAACCTCTTCCTTATAATGCTCTGTTCGCGGGCAGTCAGAGACGAAAGAGCTTTATCTATATTTTTTTTCATGTCACCCTGCATTGCGATATCCAGAGGAGACAACACCGATTTATCTTCGATAAAATCCCGTATATGGCTGTCTTCGTCTTCCCCAATCGGAGTCTCCAGGGAAATGGGCTCCTTCGAAATCTTAAGCATAACCCGCACTTTTTCCACCGGTATCTTCATCTTTTCAGCGATTTCTTCAGTCAATGGCTCCCGCCCCTTTTCCTGAACAAGTTCCTGTATCGCTTTCACCATCCTGTTGACTGCCTCGACCATGTGTACCGGGATCCTGATCGTTCTGGACTGTTCAGCAATGGCCCTGGTAATGGCCTGTCTTATCCACCATGTGGCATAAGTACTGAACTTATATCCCCGCTTATATTCGAATTTATCAACAGCCTTCATCAGGCCAACGTTGCCCTCCTGAATCAAGTCAGAAAACCCAAGTCCTCTGCCAAGATGTTTCTTTACAATGCTAATCACAAGCCTGAGGTTGGCCTCTATCAAGGCGTTTTTTGCCTCCCTTATCTCCTTCTCGCCTTCCTCCAAAATCGCCGCTGTTTTGCCGATTTCGCTATAGTTTATGTCCAGGAAACTTTCCTTTTTTTCGATTTCTGCCGTGAAAACCGTCAATTCAGCAAGAACGCCGGCAATATCTTGAGAAACCGTTTTATCATTAAACTTTGACAGATCCCGAACATTTTCAATATCAAGACCCGATGACCTTGCCTTCTCCCGGGCCGCAGACATCTTCACATGAATTCCCTCGATGTCGGCAAGCGCTCTTTTTATCTCATCCGAAAAGGCAAGAATTACATCGTCCTTTAATTTTAGCTGCCATACAAGGTCAAGGATTTGTTCCAGATTGTCCGTCAGGGCCTTTTCTTCCTTTTCACTGGAAGCGCCGCCTGTCTCCCTTCGGCTTCTAAGAAGCATCTTCCTTGAGTCACAAAGCGGTTTCAACTGCAGGGCGCTCTTTGAAAACTCCTTCCTTTCCAGGATGAGGTCCTCCTCTGCTTCGTCCTCGCCGTTTTGTATTATCTCCTCCAGGGGCGCCTCGCCGGCCTCCACCATTTCCCCAAGTGTAACCAGCTTGCTTAAGACGAAAGGAAGAGAAAATATTACTCTGGCGACCTTCTCTTTTCCCTTCTCTATCTCCTTGGCAATCTCGACCTCGCCCTCTTTGGTCAGCAAAGGCACGCCTCCCATTTCCTTCAGGTAAATCCTTATCGGGTCCTGGTCTCCTTCCAGGAAGGCTGATTCCCTATGATTAGTATCTTCTACTGTTTCAGCTTCTTCCTCATATTCCTCTTCAAATTCGCTGACCTGAGGCTCCTCTTCCTCGTAATCTTCGAAATAGTCCTCTTGCTCTTTCATAACCCTCTATCCTCTAAAGATCTCTTCTCGATCAGAAGAGAATTTGCAAGAACAGCGTCTCCTGAGGTCTGCGCAAGACGCAGTCTCTCACTGAGTTTCCTCTCCTCGATCCTCCTGAAACACCCGTCTATGCTCTTGTCGACCTGCTCCGGATCAAAACCGGGTTCCAACGAATATCTCGTAACCATTTTTCGTTCCTCATCATCTGCAATCTCAAGAATCTGCGCTGTTCCCCAGGCCTCACCAAGAGAGGCGATCTTCCTGAACAATGAGGCGATAACACCGTCTTTAATGTCGCTCATGTCAAGCCTCGAAAGAATGTAATCGGACTTTTCGGGAAAGGAGATTGCCGCACTCAAGAGCAGATGTTCCTCGCTTTTTCTCTCACAGGAAAAGGTGCGACGGGATGCGCGCACTGAAGGTGCGTTCACTTCCTTTATCCTCTTGAATTCCTCCCTGATAGACGATTCGCTTATGCCGGCTCTTTCGGCGAGCTCCCTGAGCATCTCACCGGCGGAAAGCAAATCTTTAACACCGGATATCAGAGTCAATGCCTCCCGTACTACTTCAATTTTTTCTCCACCGGAAACGCTGAAAAGAAAATCAACCACATTTTTTGCCTGACCGAACAGCCTACCGAATGCTTCCGCCCCGTATTTCCTCAGGTAGCTGTCAGGATCTTCGCCATCCGGCAGCAGCAGGACCTTCGCAGTATAGTTATGAGTGCACATAAGAGCCAGCGCGCGCCGCGCTGCGCTCCTGCCCGCCGCATCTCCGTCAAACACCAGCACAGGCTTCCCACTGAGGGTTCTCAGTTTCTGGATATGCCCTGATGTAAGGGCCGTACCAAGCGGCGCCACGGCCTGTTTAAAACCATACTGATGACAAATAATGACGTCCATATATCCTTCGACAACGATGACACTCCCGTGTTTTCTTATATCATCCTTGGCGGCAGAAAGGCCGAATAGAGAATCGGATTTTTTAAAAACGGCAGTTTCAGGAGAATTGATATACTTCGGTGTAGAATCGTCAAGCGCCCTTCCTCCGAAAGCGATGACGCCGCCGCTCATGCCAGTTATCGGGAAAATGATCCTTTGCCTGAACATATCATACAGACCCTTATTCCCCTGCACTGCTAGCCCGGCCTCCTTTATAAGAGAATCACTGCAGCCGTTTGCGCGAAGATGCTTCAAAAGGTTGTCCCATCCTGCAGGAGCGAATCCTATTCCGAAGGTCTCTATGGAGCCGGCGTTAATACCCCTGTCTCTTAAATACGCCATCGCCTGGGCAGACGCCTTCAATTTCATCGCATAATATCTGCCCGCCTCAGAGAGTACGTCTCGCAACCTGTCGTATTTCTGGAATGCTCTTTTGTCAGTTACCTCTGATGGCAGTGGCAGACCTGCTCTTTTTGCAAGCAGTATCACGGCTTCCTGGAAAGAAATATTTTCATGTTTCATGACAAACGTTATAATATCTCCGCCTGCCCCGCAACCGAAACAGTGGAATATCTGTTTTGATGGGCTCACCATAAAAGAGGGCGTCTTTTCCGAATGAAATGGACAGTTGCCTTTCCAGTTCTGTCCCGACTTTTTCAACTGCACATAAGAGGATATGAAGTCTACGATATCATTCTTTGTCTTTATATCTTCGACAAGCCTGCCAGTCTTCATGCATTCCCCACAGAAGAATTCTTAGGAATATTTTACCACGAACCTAAGGAGAAATTGTCCAGAGGATCTGTCCGGTAGCTATATACCACTGACTAGAAGGAGTCAGCGCCTATTGAAATTTATTAATTTGCTGCGTCACTTGCGGAGAGACTGGAGGAGTTCCTTGACCCTGATGTTGACTGTTTTTCCGTCGGCTAAGCCCTTTACCCGCGGCATCAGTATCTTCATGACCTTTCCCATATCTTTTTCGTCAGTGGATGAAGACTCCTGTATCGCCTGAAGAATAATTTTGTCGAGTTCGGCAGGTGAAAGCTGTTCCGGCATATATGCCTGAAGAACCGCCAATTCACGGCTCTCCTGGTCAGCCAGGTCTTGACGGCCGCCTTTTAAAAATTGCTCGATTGAGTCCTTTCTCTGCTTTGAGAGGGTCAAAATGACTGACTGTATCTCTTCGTCAGAAAGTTCACGTCCTTTTTCAATCTGCTGATTCTTGACCGCAGCCTTCACCAGCCGTATCGCAGAAAGCTTAAGTTTGTCAGACTCCTTTAAGGCGGTCTTCATGTCTGCGTCAAGCCTCTGCAGTAACGACATGTTACCTCACCGACATCTTGACTCTTTTCATAGCCTTTTTCCGCGCCGCAATAGCCTTTTTCTTCTTTTTTACGCTGGGCTTGTCGTAATGCTCCCTTTTCTTTATCTCGGAAAGAATTCCTTCTTTTTCGCACTGCTTCTTAAATTTCTTAAGAGCGTTTTCGAACGAGTCATTTTCCCGTACCCGTATTGAGGGCATCCATTAATCACTCCTCCCTGTTTAAAATAGTTCACCAATATTACCAGTTCGATAAAGAACGTGTCAATGCAAACTTTTTGAAGAAATTGTTGATAATAAAGAAAATAATCGCCGGTGCCGCAGAGCGTATAACACTCGCCTGCTGTTTGATTGCAAAGGCATTCGCCATGTGCTAAAGTCTTAGTATTCAAAAAACAGGAGAGTGCGAGAACCGTGCGTCTGATGGCGCATAATTAGCCGGTTGACATATATCCCTTAACTATCACCAGTGATTTCTCTTGAAGCAATAATAAACAGCCTCGAAGAGGCCCTGATACTTTTCGACAAGACAATGAGGATTGTCTATTTGAACAAGACGGCCGAGGAGCTGCTCGGAAAAAGTTCAAAAGACATTATGATGAAAAAGCTGTCGGAGGTACTCGACAGTGAAAAGGCCATTTCGCCGCTGATCAATGAAACTATACATGAGGGCCGCTCGTTTAAAGGTAAATCCGTCAGCCTGGACATTGGCCGGTTCATTAATATCGATTTTCACCTTTCACCTTTTTTTTCCAACGGTAAAATAGAGGGCGCCGTACTGTCAATCTCACAAAACATTAATATCTCGGAAAGGGAGGAATACGATTTTGACTCCCTCGTATACCTCATCGGCTCAATCGCACATGAAATCAAGAACCCTCTTGGGGGAATAAAAGGAGCCGCGCAACTTCTGCGCACCAAATTGAAAAATGCGCCTGTAGACGAATATGTCGACCTTATTGTGAAGGAGACGGACAGACTCAACTCCATACTGCATGATTACCTGACACTCTGCAAAAAACCGGCATTCAACCAGGTTAACATCCATGAGGTAATGGAGAAAGCCCTTTCCATCATGGATGCGCCGATAAAAGGGTCAGGGATAACATTGAAGAGATTTTATGATCCCAGTCTCCCGCAAATAAAGGGCGATGAATCAAAACTGCTTCAGGTTTTTTTGAACATTATAAAAAATGCTCTTGAGTCCATGAAAAAAGGTGGCAGACTGGAGATTTCCACCTCACCTTCAAAGGAGTCTGTCAGAGAAGAAGGACGCATAAAGCGCTGGGTCTTAATCTCCATAAAAGACACTGGCAGAGGCATCCCGGACAAAGATCTTCAGAAAATTTTCATCCCTTTTTACACTAAGAAGAAGCATGGCACCGGTTTGGGCCTGGCTTTGTCAAGGAAGATCATTAAGGACCATGGCGGCCTTATCACGCTGAAAAGCCAGGCAGGCAAAGGCACTTCCTTCTTTATTTATATACCGTTTGGCCACAATGGATAAAAAGATCTTAGTCATCGATGATGATGAGAGCATAATATGGGTCATTAAGAAGGCCCTTGAACCTCTGGGCCATAGTATTATCTCAAGGACCAGGCTTTCTTCTGGGCTTAAAGCGGTTCAGGAAGGCCACCAGGTCATACTTTTGGACCTCATCCTGCCTGACGGAAATGGGCTCGACGGGCTTAGGGAGATACGCTCCGTCTATCCGGATGCGGTCGTCATAATGATCACCGCGCATGCTCAGATGCAAAGCACAATCACGGCAATGAAAGAGGGCGCATATGACTACCTGGAGAAGCCCTTCGATATAGAAGAGCTTAAGATCGTGATCGAAAAGGCCTTCAGGGACATTTCTCTAAAAGAGGAACTGCGGGAGCTTAAGAAAGCAGCGTACGAAACAGACAGTCCGCATATGATAGGAAAGAGCCCTGGTATGCTGAAGGTCTTCAAGGACATCGGCAAGGTAGCTGCAAAAGACATAACAGTCCTTATCACCGGGGAAAGCGGAACTGGAAAAGAACTCGTAGCGAAGGCCATCCATTACAACAGCCGGCGGTCGCATGGCCCGTTTGTTGCCATAAATTCCGCCTCAATACCTAAAGAACTGCTTGAGTCAGAGCTTTTCGGTTACAGGAAAGGCGCTTTCACGGGGGCGGTGTCAGACAAAAGAGGAAAGATTGAAGCAGCCGCCGGCGGCACACTGTTCCTTGATGAGATAGCAGAAATGGAGCCTAGCTTGCAGGCGAAGGTACTCCGTTTTCTCGAGGAAAGAGAATTCAGCCCTTTGGGCAGCAATGATATTATTAAGGGGGATGTTCGGATAATAGGTGCAACAAACAAAGACCTGCCCGAAGAGGTCGCGAAAGGGCATTTCAGGGAGGACCTATACTACCGCTTCAACGTTGTGCAGATTAAATTGCCCCGCCTGAGGGATCGGAAAGAGGATATCCCGCTGCTTGCGAAATTCTTTCTCACAGAGGCGGCCAATAAACTTGAAACAGGGGAAAAAGAACTTTCCAAGGAAGCAAAGGCGGCCCTCATTAAATACGACTGGCACGGCAACGTGCGCGAACTCGATAATGTAATAAAAAGGGCTTGTGTGCTTTCAACAGGGGCTGTAATAGAAAAGAAAGACCTCATCATAGAGGAGGACGCCTCTTATTCCATCAAGGATTTTTTGGAAGAAAAGTTGAAGCGGTATCTGAAAGATATGACAAAAGTGACAAATTTCAATCTTTATGACACCGTGCTCTCCGAGGTTGAAAAGGCGCTGATATCGATAGTCCTGAGGGAAACTAGCGGCAACCAGCTTAGGACGGCAAAGGTCCTGGGCATAAACCGTAACACCCTCAGGGCAAAGATTAAGGAATATAAAATCAAATAAGCTTTACTTTACTTCGCTTACGTTTGCTCAGCCTCTATCCCTGTTTTTAGGTCTTTTGTTGGCCTCAAGAATCTTTTTTCTGATGCGCACGGCCACAGGGGTTACTTCGACAAGTTCGTCCTCTTTGACAAATTCGATCGCCTGCTCCAGGCTGAGTATCCTCGGCGGAATAAGCTGCAGCGCCTCATCAGCCCCTGACGCCCTCATATTGGTCAGCTTCTTTTCCTTGGTCACATTTACGTCGATGTCGCTTTCCCTGGAATTCTCACCCACTATCATACCCTCGTATACCGCGGTATTTTCCTTTACAAATAGAGTCCCCCTGGGCTGAAGATGAAAAAGGGCATACGTTGTCGTTTTGCCGGCCCTGTCTGAAACGATAGCGCCCGTGGCGCGTTTTGATATCTGGCCCTGCCAGGGCTCATATCCGTCAAAGATATGGTTAAGAAGCCCAGTGCCTCTTGTATCGGTGAGGAACTGGGAACGGAATCCTATAAGACCCCTCGAGGGTACCCTGAATTCGAGGCGTACCCTGCCATGCCCATTGTTTTGCATCTTCTGCATCCTTCCGCGTCTCATCCCCACTTTTTGTGTTACGACGCCCACAAATTCATCAGGCACGTCAACTACCAGGTGCTCCATAGGTTCATGAAGAGTCCCCTTCACGTCCCTTGTAATCGTCTCGGGCATCGAAACGGAAAGTTCATAACCCTCCCTCCGCATCATCTCTATAAGTATGGCCAGCTGCAGTTCACCCCTCCCCATAACTTTGAAGGAATCCGTGTTATCAAAATCGACCTTTATCGCCACGTTATAAAGCAGTTCCTTTTCCAGCCTCTCCCTGAGGTTTCTGGATGTGACGTATTTTCCCTCCTTTCCGGCAAAAGGCGAGGTATTTATTGAAAATACCATCGATATAGTCGGCTCATCCACCTTTATTCTGGGCAAGGGCTTCGGGTTGTCAAGGTCCGTTATCGTGTCCCCTATATTTATTCCCTCGATGCCGGCCAATGCGACGATGTCACCCGCCGAGGCCTCTTTCGCCTCCACCCTCTCAAGCCCCTGAAAGCTGTAAAGAAAGGTTATCTTTGTTTTTATGTTTTCACCATTTGCGTTTACCACCGAGACCCAATCGCCGACCTTGATCGAGCCTGAAAATATCCTGCCGATGGCAAGTCTTCCGACATAGTCGTTATAGTCGATATTTGTAACAAGAAGCTGCAGTGTGCCGCTGCTGCCAGATTCCGGGGGCGGGATTGTCTTTAAAATCAGCTCAAACAGACATCTAAGGTCAACCGGCTCCTCGTCAAGACCCATTATCGCAGTGCCAAGTTTTGCATTCGTGTAGACAATCGGAAATTCAAGCTGTTCCTCGGTTGCATCAAGGTCGATAAAGAGATCGTAGACTTCGTTCAGGACCTCCTGAATCCTGGCATCCGGCCTGTCTATTTTGTTTATCACAAGGATAGGCGGAAGACCCAATTCGAGGGCTTTCTTTAAAACAAAACGCGTCTGGGGGAGCGGCCCTTCGGATGCGTCTACGAGAAGCAGGACCCCGTCAACCATCTTCAGCGTCCTTTCAACCTCGCCGCCGAAATCGGCATGCCCGGGGGTATCGACAATATTTATCTTGCATCCGTTATATGCCACCGCCGTATTTTTCGCCATGATGGTGATGCCCCGTTCACGCTCGAGGTCTATGTTGTCCATGATTCGTTCCTGCACTCTTTCGTTCGAACGAAAAATACCCGACTGCTTCAGCATCCCGTCGACGAGGGTCGTTTTGCCATGGTCAACATGGGCTATGATAGCGATATTTCTCAAGTCTTCACGCTTCACTATTACCTTCTCCTTTGGTCTTTGTCTCCTTGATTTACTGCGCGATGCCTGAAAAGGCGGGACTGTATATGCCCCATGATGCAGGTTGCCCTGATTCACTGCAGAGAGACTAGCGTTATAGTTTACAGGGGAAGCCCAGAAAATAGCAATATAATCGTTTTGTTACCTTAGGGAAAGGGCAGGGGCCGTTCCGGCGATGAGTCCGAAAAAATTATGGAAAAGCGATGCGCGCGAGGTTAACGACCTGGGCCGGAAGCACACCGATCACGATAACACCGGCGAGAGTTATTGCAAGCGCAAGGCTGATAGACGGCGATATGCTGAGTGCGACCGTCTGACGGGGCTCCCGCATGCACATAAACATGACAATTCTCAGATAGAAGTAAGCTGAGATAGCGCTAAAAATCACCGCTACAATCACCAGCCACATGTAGCCGGCGCTGACGGCGCTTGCAAACAGATAGAATTTTCCCATAAATCCCGCGGTAGGAGGTATTCCGGTAAGAGAGAACATAAAGACAATCATCAATGACGCCGCACCGGGATGAGTGTGCCAAAGGCCTTCATAGTCAGAGATCATATCCCCTTTGAATCCCTCCGACCTGAGCATAATTATAACCGCAAAGGCTCCGATATTCATGAAGGCATAAATAAGCAAATAGGTCATCATGCTTGCCAGCCCGTCTGCCGTCCCCGCGATTACTCCCAGCAGGGCATATCCAGCATGGGCTATTGAAGAATAGGCAAGCATCCTCTTTATGTTGGTCTGAGAGATCGCTACTATGTTTCCGACACCCATTGTAAGAATTGCAACGGGAATTAGTACCGACGTCCACATCGGCTTGATCGGATAGAGGGCGTAAAGCAATACCCTGCCCATGACCGCAAATCCAGCAGCCTTGGGGCCGACCGACATGAAGGCTGTGATCGAGGTCGGCGCGCCTTCATAGGCGTCGGGGGTCCACATATGAAACGGGACTGCAGCAATCTTGAAAGAAAAAGCGATCACAAGAAAGACCATCGAAAGCGTAAGCAGAGGATTCCCTGTCAGTCCATGCTGCTTTATATACTCAGAAATGGCCGCCAGGTTCGTCGTGCCGGTAAGACCGTATATCATGGACGTCCCGTAGAGTAGAAATGCCGAAGCAAAAGCGCCAAGCAGGAAATACTTTATCGCGGCTTCATTGGACCTGATATCGTGCCGGATAAATCCGGCAAGTATGTAAGTACTCAGTGCCATAAGCTCAAGACCAAGGTAAAGAACGATCAAATCCCCGGCGGATGCCATGATCATCATCCCAAGAGTCGAAAAAAGGATAAGACCATAATATTCGCCGAAATTAACCTTCTCTACTCCGATGTATTTAACGGAAATAAGTACCGTAAGTATAACGTTAAGGATGAAGACAATTTTAAAAAACATACTATAACCGTCTGAAAGGAACATTCCTCCAAAAGAGGTGCCAAGAGAGCCGCTAAAGGTAGAGGCCACCAAAACTACGCATATTATGCTGAGCGTCGCCAGCGTTTCTTTCCGTTTTATCACAAGATCCGCCAGAAGGATTGCAAGTGCAAGCACCGTCATAACAATTTCGGGCACCAGGGGTCTTATGTCGGGCATCAAAAACTGCATCTGAACCTCCTCAATCTTAATTGCGAGCTGCTCATTTTATAACCTCTATGATACTCCTGGCGACCGCAGGTCCGTGCATCCCGCCCGTATTCACTCTTTCAATAAGATGTTCTACTGACTTATGCATAAAACCAAGAAAGGTATCAGGATAGATCCCTATCCAGAATATAAGCGCGACCATTGGCAAGAGGGTTATAAGTTCCCTGGCGTCCATGTCTGAAAGACCCGCCACCTTCGGGCCAGGCTCCATAAAAAATACCCGTTGATAGAGCCAGAGCATATACCCTGCACCGATAATTATGCCGGTGGCAGCCAGCAGACCTGCCCACTGGTTCGAAGTAAACCCGCCCAGTATAATCAGAAACTCCCCGATAAAACCGTTTGTCGAGGGAAGACCGATCGATGCCAGGGTAAACACAATAAACAGCGAGGCATAAAGAGGCATCACTGTAGCTACGCCCCCGTAATCCGCTATCTGCCTCGTGTGCGTGCGGTCATAAATGATCCCGACGCTCAAAAAGAGAGCGCCGGTAACAATGCCATGATTCACCATCTGAAGGATACCGCCCTCCATCCCCTGCATATTTAACGCAAAAATGCCGAGCGTCACAAATCCCATATGACTCACGGAACTATATGCAATCAGTCTTTTGAGATCTGTCTGGGCAAGACAGATCACCCCGCCATATATGATCGCAATCACCGAAAGGACCAGCATCACGGGGGTCATAGCCTTTGATGCGTCGGGCAGAAGCGGAAGCGAAAATCTCAGGAAACCATAGGCGCCCATTTTTATAAGTATGGCTGCAAGTATTACGCTGCCGGCCGTGGGGGCTTCTGTATGCGCGTCGGGCAGCCAGGTGTGCACTGGAAACATTGGTACCTTAACTGCAAAAGCGGCAAAGAAGGCCCAGAAGAGCCACAGCTGCATCTGGTAAGGATATACTCTGGTAGAGAGTTCGACAATGTCAAAGGTCCTTCCGGAGTAAAGATACAAGACGATTATTCCGACCAGCATCAAAACACTTCCCACCAGGGTAAAGAGGAAAAACTTTATGGCGGCATAGACCCTGTTGGGCCCGCCCCAGACACCTATCAGAAGGTACATAGGGATAAGCATGGCTTCCCAGAAGATGTAGAACAAGAAAAAATCGAGCGCGCAGAAAACCCCGATCATGGCCCCTTCCACGATAAGAAGCGAAATATAAAACTCCTTAGTCTTGGTCTTTACCGAATTCCATGATATAAGCACGCAAAGAATTGTAACAAGGGTTGAAAGCAGTACAAACAGGATACTTATACCGTCCAGTCCCAGAGAATAATTTATGTTCCATGCCGGTATCCACTCATGCCTTTCGACAAACTGCATGACGTGTGTGGATTTGTCGAATCCGGTAAAAAGCGGAAGAGAAATAATGAACGCGGCTATGCTCGCAAAAAGCGCTACAATCTTTATCAGTCCCTCCTGGGCCCGGGGTATCAGCAGAAGAAGGACAGCCCCTGCCAAAGGCAGAAATATCAAGGTGCTAAGTACCGGGAATCCCAAACTGTTTGCAATAACCTGTTCCATTATTTCTACCTCAGAAGCATCCAGGCGACTATTATAAGTATGCCCGTTGCCATAATAGTTGCGTAGTGGTGAAGACGACCGGTCTGTATCCTTCTTAATTGACTGCTGAAGCCGCCGATGGCGGCGGGGACTCCATTGACTATCGCCTCTATAATCTTTGCGTCCGTAATGCCGATCAGAACATTCTTGGCTATCCAGATTGTAGGCCTGATGAGTATAAAACTATACAATTCATCGACATAATACTTGTTGAAGAGGACCTTATAGACGCCGCTGAACTGCGCTGCAAGCCTGGCCGGCAATTCCTTCCGCACCATATACATATAATAGGCAAGCCCGATCCCGGAGAAACCAACGGCAACCGAGATTCCCATCACCATCCATTCTTCTGCATGTGTGCCGTGCCCTTCCGGATGGCCCAGAACCGGCTTCATAAATTCTGTAAAGTGTGCCCCTCCCCCCAAAAGATGCGGTATGCCAACCCATCCGGACGCTACCGCGCCTACACAAAGCAGCATAAGGGGGACTGTCATTGATTTGGGTGATTCATGAAGGTGGTGTTCCTGCTCATGCGTTCCGCGGAACGTTCCATGGAAAGTAAGGAATATAAGCCTGAATGAATAAAAGGCGGTAAGAAATGCCACGAAGGTCCCTATGAGCCAGACTACCTTGCCAGTCGGGTTTGGAGACGAATAGGCAAGCCATAGTATCTCGTCCTTGCTGAAAAATCCGGCAAGGCCTGGAACACCCGCAATGCTAAACGATGCGATAAGCATCGTCAGGTATGTCACAGGCATATACTTCTTCAACCCGCCCATCTTCTGTATGTCCAGTTCGCCGGCCATGGCGTGCATTACGCTTCCGGCGCAGAGAAAGAGAAGCGCCTTGAAAAAGGCGTGTGTATACAGATGAAATATTCCGGCGGTATATGCTCCGACTCCGCAGGCCAGAAACATATAACCCAACTGGCTCACCGTCGAATAGGCTATGATCCTTTTTAAATCGTTCTGCACCAGACCGATTGTTGCAGCAAACAGGGATGTAATCGCTCCGGTAAGCGCCACAACGGTAAGGGCGGTCTCAGAAAGGCTGAAAATCGGGTTGCATCTTGCAACCAGAAATACGCCGGCAGTCACCATCGTCGCGGCATGGATCAGGGCGCTGACAGGGGTCGGACCTTCCATCGCATCGGGAAGCCACACATGAAGGGGCATCTGAGCTGATTTTCCGATTGAACCGCAGAAAAGAAGCAGAGCCACGAGCGTCATCAGATGAACGTCGTAACCAAGAAAGTTCACGGTCTTGGCCGCAAAGGCGCCCGCCTGGCTGAAAACAGGAGCGTAGTAAACCGTTCCAAAGGTGAGAAATATCACGATTATTCCAAGGCCGAACCCGAAATCGCCGAACCTGTTAACGATAAACGCCTTTTTACCAGCGTCAGAGGCCGACTTCTTGTTGAAGTAATATCCGATGAGAAAGTAGGAACAGAGTCCAACTCCCTCCCAACCGAAATAAAGCTGAAGAAAATTATTCGCCATAACGAGCATCAGCATGCAGAAGGTAAACAGACTGAGATAGGAAAAGAATCTGTAGTATCCTTTATCGCCGTGCATATAACCGGCGGAGTAAATATGTATCAGGGTGCTGCAGGTGGTAACTACGATGAGCATCACCGTGGTAAGCTGATCGATTAGAAAACCCACCGACACCTTGAATCCTCCGGATAGAATCCACGTATAAAGATTCTCATTAAGCGTTTTCCCTGAGAGGACATCCACCAGCGTGGCTACTGAAACTACCCATGAGCCGCCCACCGCCAAAATAGCGACCCAGTGCGCCTTATCTTTTATAAAGCTACGGCCGAAGAGGATATTGATCAAAAAAGCCGCAAACGGCAAAAAAGGTATCAGCAAATAATATTGCATATTTTTCCTCTCTTAAAGGGCGGCAGCACTCCTCCCCTGCTTACGATTGAAGGTGGCTGGGTTCCAGCGGCTTTCATCATCCCTTCATCTCGTTCATTTCGTCGACATTGGCAGTGGTCTTGTTCCTGAAAAGGGCAATTATTATTGCAAGCCCTATCGCAGCCTCAGCCGCAGCAACGGTAACAATAAAAAATACCAGAATCACGCCTCTCATATCCTTCAGGTAATGGCTGAAAGACACCAGGCTGATGTTGACAGCGTTGAGCATGAGTTCTATCGACATAAACATGATAATGATATTTCTTCGCGTCAGGAAGCCGAAGACGCCAATCGTAAATACTGCGGCGCTGAGCATTAAATACCAGTTCAGGGGCACCATTTCCTAACTCCTCGTCCTTCTCTTCGCAAGCACGATCGCTCCTATGATTGAAATCAGCAGAATCAGGGACGCTATCTCGAATGGGAATAAGTATTCCGTATAAAGGACTTGTCCTAATACTTTGGTAAATGTCTCTCTTTGTATGTAGCCGGTTGTATATTTGCCGGAGAAGCCCGGCACAAAGGAGCTTACGGCAAAGCCGATGCTCGCCAATAACGCCGCTGCGATAATGAGCCCGGCGGGCCAGGACCCTATAAACCTGTTCGTCTGAAGTTCCTCCCTCAGATTAAGAAGGAGAACAACAAACAAAAAGAGCACAAGTATGGCCCCGGCGTAGACTATTACCTGTATAGCCGCAATAAACTCGGCGTTGAGAAAAAGGTACATGCTTGCGATGTTGAAAAACATGAGGAGCATCCACATGACGCTGTGAACCGGGTTCCTTCTGGTCACCACAAGGAGAGAAAGGACAGTGATCACGACGGCAAAATATCCAAAGAACAATTTAGGCAGCATTTTCTACTTCTTCTCCTTCACTTTCACTTTACTGAACATCGCCTGGTCCCGTGCTCCTATAAAATTTTCAGACTTGGGCTGCCAGAAGTCTTTGAAATAACGTTCACCTTTCGGCCCCGCAAAATATTTGTCCCAATTCCCGAGGAGCCTGTCCTTTGTCATATAGAAATCTTCTCTCTTATAGTTCGCATATTCATAATGCTCGCTCAGCGTAATCGCCCCGAAAGGACAAGCCTCAACACAGAAGCCGCAAAAAACGCACCTGAGCACGTCTATTTCGTATCTGTCGACAACCTTCGAATGGTCGTCGCCCTCGGACGTGTAGATATGTATACATTTTGACGGGCAGTAGGCCCCGCAGAGGCCGCAGCCGACACACTTCAGCTTGCCTTCTTCGTTTTTGGCAAGGGCATGAAGTCCTCTGAAACCCGGAAGTGCCGGCACTTTAACCTTCGGGTATCTCCTCGTCACGGGCTTCGTAAACAACATGGTTTTCAGGGTAAAGGCAAGACCCTTTAAAATCTCAACAAAAAATATTGTCCTTATTAATTTTCCAGATGTCATAGCAATCCCTTAAACCACATTTTTGCAAGCCCTGTGATAACGATGTTGCAAAGTGCAAGAGGTATCAGTAATTTCCATCCTATCGCCATAAGTTGGTCATAGCGGTATCTGGGCAGTGTAGATCTTACCCAGTAATAAAGGAACATAAAGGCGTATACCTTGATAAGGAAACAGAAAAGTCCGAGTGCTTTGGCAGCAAATTCGGGCAAGTTTGCCGTAACGAATTCCGGAAGTGCCCAGCCGCCCAAAAAACAGAGGGCAGCTACAGACGACATCACAAGCATGCCTGTATATTCACCCAGGAAAAACATTGCAAACCGGAAGCCGCTGTATTCTGTAAAATAGCCGGCGACGAGTTCGCTCTCAGCCTCAGGAAGGTCGAAAGGCAACCTGTTCGTCTCCGCAAAGGCAGCAACCACAAAGACGAAAAAGCCGAGCAGCTGGGGCACCGCAAATATGCCCAATGGATAGTGGTGCTGTGCCCTTACGATGTCCGAAAGGTTAAATGAGCCTGCCATCATCATGACCCCAACGAGGCTAAGTCCCATCGAAATTTCGTAGCTTATGATCTGCGACGCAGACCTAAGCCCTCCCAGGAAAGCATACTTGGAATTAGACGACCAGCCGGATAAAACAATGCCGTAAGCTCCGAGTGAAGACATGGCGAAGAGGAACAGCAGGCCGATATTAATATTTCCTATAACGAAACCGTCAAAGAATGGCAGCACGGAAAGGGATGTGAGAGCGGATGCAAAAAATATCACGGGTGCCAGATAAAATAAAGGCTTGTCCGCATTTTGAGGTATTATGTCTTCCTTGAAGAAAAGCTTTATTCCATCGGCAAAGGGCTGAAACAGGCCCAATGGTCCAACTTCCCTCGGACCCAATCTTACCTGCATATGTGCCATGACCTTGCGCTCAAAATATGTCGCAAATGCTACGTGAAGAAGTCCAACTGCGATGACAGCAGCGATCTTAAGTAGAATAATGATTATCTTCATTGCGTCGCCAAGGAGTTCCGGCCCGACTATCGTCTTGAGGATGTCGTTCATCTGCCCACCTTCTCCACCGTCACCGCATTTCCGTCGATAACAGGGGCCTTTGTAACAGAATCAATCGAATATTCCATGAGACTGAATGCTCCCTTGCCCTCAAGATTGTTCGTCAGCATCAAGACAGAATCCTCAACAGCCTTATCGACAGCAATCGGAAGATCCAGAGATCCGATCCCCGACGATATCTTTACGACATCGCCGTCTTTCAGCGAAAGCCTGCCGGCAGTCACAGGGCTAATCCTGGCAACAGCTTCGGCATATATATTCACAAGTGCCTGCGCCTTCCTGCTAAGTGTCCCGGAGTGAAACAGCGGCCTATCGAGTCTTAGATAGAGTTTTCCTGCAGACTCAACGGAACCGCCCTTTTCAGTCTGAATCTCTTCCGTCACGCTTCTAAGAGGCTCCCCCTTATATGGGTAAATCGCAGTTCCTTTTTCTATTTCATCGTAGCTTAGGTCACGGTGAAGAGGCGAAACCCTGCTGATCTCCGAGAAAACATCTTCTGCGTCCTCATAGTTCATCTTCGAGGCCATATTTTTTGCAATCTCCAAGACAATTCTCCAGTCCTCCATGCCTTCGCGCGTCACCGCTTTTCTGAGGCGCTGAATCCTTCGTTCCATGTTCGTATATGTGCCATTTTTCTCAGACCAGCTTAGTGCGGGAAGAACCACATCTGCCAGCTTCGCGCTTTCAGTAAGGAATATGTCCTGCACAACCAGGAAATCGACCTTCTTGAGGGCCTCCTCCACTTCCTTTGAATTCGGCAGATTAAAGACCGGGTTTTCACCCATTATGTAAATGGCCTTCAGGGAGCCGCTCTTTGCGGCCCCGATCATTTCAAATATAGTGAGTCCGGGCTGCTCCGGAAGAGGGCTCTTCCAGGCAATTTCATACTTTTTCCTGAACTCTGCGTATCCCAGAGGTCTGTATCCGGGCAGCAGGTCAGGCGCGCATCCCATGTCAAGAAGCCCCTGTTCATTGGCACGCTCCGAAAGCAGATATACCCTGCCGTTTATAAGGTATGTTATCGCAGCCAACAGAAGAAGTTTGTGACTTCCGCCGCTGCTCTGAACAATCTCTTTGCCTATAACTACGGAAGCATTGGACGCCCCGGAAAGCTTATCGACAAATAAGGCAAAGTCCTTTTCTGAAATACCACAGAGCCTGGTGACCTCTGACGATGATATATTTATATCCTTGATCTTTTCTTCGAGGACCCGGTTGGAACCGGGCAGGCCCTTTTTGTCCTTCAGTGCGGATAAGATTCCTTCCAGCAGGGCCGTCTCCGAAAGCGCCGACGGCCGCAGTTCAACTGGCGTATAATGTCTGAGCCCTTTTATATGGCCTATAGTAAGAATATTCCCGCCTTTTCGCGCACACGCCCTTATCTGAAGTCCCAAGATAGGATTTATAGCTGTGGGATCGCCTCCGGCGACAACCACTGCATCGGAATTCGAGAGCCCGCGTATAAGGTTTGCGGTAGCCCCCTGCCCGAAGATATTTTCTATGAAAGCCTGCGCGCCCGCATAACCGGTCCGCGCCGTACTGTCTATGTTGTTACTGCCCAGAGTGACCCTCATGAACTTCTGGAAAACGTAGTTGTCCTCGTTAGTGCATCTTGGGGAGGCTATCCCCGCTATTGAAGCACCCCCGAAGGTACCCTTTATCTCTCCAAGCTTTCTTGCAACAAGACTGATGGCCTCTTCCCAGGTCGCCTTCTCAAAAACGCCGTCCTTTTTGATCAGCGGCGCGGTAAGTCTGTCCTTGTGTCCGACGAATTCATAGCCGAACCTTCCACGGGAACAGAGAAGACCATTGTTGACTGCAGTGCCTATCCGGGGGACTACCCTTTTAATGACATCATCACGGACTTGCACAATAAGCGTACAGCCTACGCCGCAGTAAGGGCATATGGTTTCAGTCTCGCTCACCAACTGCCACGGCCTGTAGCTGTGCCTGTGGAGTCTCGACATCATAGCGCCTACCGGACAGACTGAAACGCAATTGCCGCAGTACTCGCAATCGAACCTGCCTCCTGAGAAGGGCTCGATGTGCGAATGGCCGCCCCTGTCAATAACAGCGAGTGCCGCCGCTCCCTGAACGCCCTCGCACATCCTGACGCATCGCGTACAGACGATGCATCTTTCCATGTTTCTGACAAGGACAGGGTCTTCAAGGCTCTCGGGGACTTTCCTCTTTTCTTCGGTAAACCTGCCGGCCCTCGCCCCGTATTTTTCGACCAGGTCCTGAAGCTCGCACTCCCCCGCCTTGTCGCAATAAGGACAATCGAGCGGATGGTTGATGAGCAGAAATTCAAGCACGCTCCTTCTGACATTTGCGATAGCATCGGTCTCTGTTCTGACAACCATGCCGTCGGTGACCATCAGCGTGCAGGCGGTCTGAAGACGAGGCATCTTTTCCACCTCAACGAGGCACAGCCTGCAGCCTCCGTACTTTTCAAGCTGCTCATGATAACAAAGTGTAGGAATTTTGATTCCGGCGGACCTGGCAGCCTCAAGGACCGTCATCGCCTTTTCAAGGTTTATCTCTTTACCGTTTATCGTTACCTTTATCATCGGTTGTCCGTTAACCTGCTATTGTGCAGGCCTTGCTCCTAATATGGTCCTCGAATTCCGGCCTGAAGTGTTTTATGAAGTTCTGCACGACTGAGGCCGCCCCGTCTCCCAAAGGACAAAAAGTCTTGCCCAGCATATTCCCGGATATTGACAACAGAAGATCAATATCGCCTTCCATACCTCCTCCGCTCTCTATCCTCCCCAGAATTTTCCGCAGCCACCCGGTCCCTTCACGGCAGGGAGTACATTTACCGCAGGACTCGTGCTCGAAAAATCTGAGGGCTCTGTAGCAGACCTTTACCAGGCATACTGTTTCGTCCATGGCGATCACTGCGCCGGAGCCAAGCATACTGCCGTGCTTCGGCATGCTGACGAAATCCATGGGACAGTCTATCTTGTCGGGCGGAAGCACAGGTGTTGAAATACCGCCGGGGATTACAGCCTTTAATTTCCTGCCCCCCTTGATACCTCCGCAATGCGTATAAATAATATCCCTCAGGACGGTCCCCATAGGCAGCTCATACACCCCTGGTTTTTCCACATGGCCGGAGACACAATATATCTTGGGTCCGGGACATTCGGGGTTTCCTATCTTGGCATATGCCTCTCCGCCCACCCCGATAAGATATGGAAGGTTTGAGAGGGTCTCGACATTATTAACCACTGTAGGTTTTGCAAATACGCCGACATTCACGGGGAAAGGCGGCTTTATCCTCGGCTGTCCCTTATCGCCCTCAAGCGACTCAATTAATGCCGTTTCCTCACCGCATATATAAGCCCCGGCCCCTTGATGCACCGCAAGGTGGAATTTCACGCCTTTGCCTGCAATATTGTCTCCGAGGAAACCTTTTTCGTAAGCCTGACTGATCGCCTTTTCCAATATATGCTTTGCAGCAGGGTATTCGCCTCTTAGGTAGATGTAGCCATATTCTGCGCTCAGCGCATATCCTGAAATTGCCATCCCTTCAATCAGAAGATGGGGGTTTTTCTCAAGTATCGGCCTGTCTTTAAATGTCCCGGGTTCGCCTTCATCTGCATTACAAAGCAGGTATTTGGGGAATTTAGGGTCCGCAGAGGCGAAGGTCCATTTCATTGCAACGGGAAACCCTGCGCCGCCCCGGCCCCTGAGGCCTGCCTTTTTGACTTCTTCAGTTACTTCCTTTGGCGCCATGCCGAGCGCCTTGGGCAGGCTTGCATAGCCGCCTGTTTTGATGTACTCACTGATATCGGCAGAGTTTGGGTTCTCGATGTTCTTAAGCAGTATTTTTTCCATATCGCCTATTTATATCTTTGAAGAATTTCCTCTATGTATTTTTCGGTCAGGTTCTCATAAAAATCATCATTAATCAGCATTGCAGGCGCCGTACCGCAGGCGCCGATGCATTCCATGATTACAAGTGAGAACCTTTCGTCCATGGTTGTGCCTCCGGGTTCGAGGCCGTACTTGTTCTTAAGGAAATCAACGAGTCTTTCCGCTCCAAGTATCATGCAGGAAACATTTGTGCAAAGCTGTATGATATTCCTGCCGGCCGGTTTATGCTTGTACATGGCGTAAAAAGACCCTACCCCGCGCGCAATCGCCTGCGGCACGCCAAGCAGATCCGACACCGCCTCATAGGCGTCTGGAGACAACCACCCGTACTCCCGCTGCGCAACATAAAGAGCAGGCAAAAGTGCCGCTCTGGCATTGGGGTATCTAAGCCTTATTTCCTGCAGTTCTTTTTTTGCAGCTTCGCTAAACATCCTGATTACCTGTCACACTCTCCAAGGACAATATCTATTGTCCCTATATTTGCGATAACGTCTGCGATGAGCCCTCCCTTGCACAACCTCGGAAGCACAGAGGCATGAACGAATGACGGGGCCCTCACCCTCATTCTGTAAGGCTTTCCAGTCCCGTCGCTCACAAAATAAAAGCCCAGTTCGCCTTTCGGCACTTCAGTGGCAACGTATACTTCGCCTTCGGCGATAGACGGCCCTTTCGTGATAAGGATAAACTGGTGTATAAGATGTTCCATGTCTTTAAGGATCATGTCCTTGGGGGGCAGGGTCAATTTGGGAGATTCGGCCATAACAGGTCCTGCTGGAAGTTTTTCTATGCATTGTTTAATAATTCTGTTGGCCTGTCTCATCTCGCCTACTCTGACTATATATCTGTCATAACAGTCGCCTGCCTTGCCCACCGGCACGTCAAATTCGACTTTGTCATAGGCATCATAAGGAGCATATTTCCTTATGTCGTAATCAACTCCGGAGCCCCTTAGAGTACCTCCCGTCAGACCCCAGTTTATTGCCTCTTGGGCAGAGATAACGCCGATGCCTACCGTCCTGTCCTTCCAAATCCTGTTTTCAGTAACCAGGGTCTCATAGTTGTCCATATTTGCAGGGAACTCAAGTACAAATTCATAAAGGGCATCGAGAAACTCCTGCGAAATATCATTGCGCACGCCGCCAACCCGGGGATAGCTGACAGTAAGCCTCGCGCCGCACAGCATCTCAAACAGGTCCAGGAGACGTTCCCTCTGGGCCATAGCGTGCAGAAAGGGGGTAGTGGCCCCGATGTCGAGAACATGGGTCCCCAGCCATATAATATGGCTGGATATCCTGCCCATCTCGGCTACCATCGTTCTAATGAACTTGGCCCTTTCAGGCGCTTCGATGCCAAAGAGCTTTTCAACTGCGTTCACGTAGCCAACGTTGTTGTTCATGGAAGAGATGTAATCAAGCCGGTCGCTCAAGGGGAGTGCAGCAAAATATGTCCTGTTTTCCCCCAGTTTTTCAACACCCCTGTGGAGGTAACCTACATAAGGGGTACACTTGACTACATTTTCACCGTCGAGATCCAGCACAAGCCTTAAAACACCGTGGGTCGCAGGATGCTGAGGGCCCATGCTTATGGTAAGCTCTTTGGTCTCGAAAGTATTTTCTTGGGGTTCTGTCTGTTCCATCAGGCTTGGATCCCCAGTCTTATATTCATCGGCGCTCATCCGTGCCACTCAAATTCCCTGTATTTCTTTGCTCTGTCAAGGACATCCAGAAAGCCAGGCCACTCCTTTTCGGGTCCTTGCAAAGGGTAATCTTTCCTCAGTGGATATCCCTCCCAGTCCTCAGGCAAAAGTATTCTCCTTAGGTCGGGGTGCCCGCTAAAAACTATTCCGAACATATCATAGGCTTCCCGTTCATGCCAGTTTGCGCCCGCCCAAATAGCCACAACTGAATCTATGGATGGATTGTCTCCGGCCACCTCTGCCTTTATCCGCAGGGCATGACGGTGCTTGATTGAGTATAGATGGTAAACTACCTCGAACCTCTTTTCTTTTTTCCCCAGGTAATCTGCGCCGCAGACATCGACCAGGTAATCGAAAAAAAGATCGGGATCATCATGGAGGAACCTTAAGATGTCGATTATCTTTTCCTTTTTCAGGGTAACTGATACCTGCCCCCTGAATTCCTTTATATCAAGGACCTCTTCAGGAAATCTTTCTTTTAATTTTTCGGCAATCAGTAATGCTTCCATAACATCCTGAGTTCGCACTCCTCAATTAAAGTTTGAGACCAGGCGATGTGCTGCCAACTATTTAGTAACTCTCTCCGGGCAAACCTTTCTGATAATCTTACCGCCAGCGGCTCCAGTGGAATTGTTCCGCCTTGATCTTTTCCTGAAGCTTGATTATCCCGTCGATAAAGGCCTCAGGTCTGGGGGGGCAACCTGGGATATACACATCCACCGGCAAAAAGCTGTCGCAGCCCTGCACAGTGCTGTAAGTATTGAAGATGCCACCGCTGTCGGCGCAGCTTCCAACCGAGATGACGTATCTGGGCTCGGGCATCTGGTCGTAGACCCTCCTTACAACCTGGGACATCTTCTTTGTCACCGTCCCGGCAATGAACATAAAATCTGACTGTCTGGGAGATCCTCTTGGAATTATCCCCATCCTGTCAAGGTCATTATGACTGGCATAGGTGGCCATCATTTCTATGGCGCAACAGGCAAGACCGAACGTCATAGGCCATAGCGATGATCGTCTGCCCCAGTTAATAATTTTATCCAGGGATGTAACGATAATATTCGGAGACATGATTTTTGTTCCTTCTTCGACCTCTATAAGGGCAGCCGTCTCTATCGTGGTGATCAATCCCAAATGAAAGCCTCCTTCTTCCAGGCATATATATAACCGACCAGGAGAATTACAATAAAAATAATCATCTCGATAAATGCATAAATACCTATTTTGTCGAAGACGACCGCCCAAGGATAAAGAAAGATCGCTTCAACATCGAACACCACAAACAACATCGCGACAATATAAAACTTGACCGAGAACCTCATGCGCGGTTCCCCTACAGGCGGATTTCCCGATTCATACGGCATGAGTTTTTCGGGATAGGGCCTTCTTATTCTGAAAAGTTCGCCGAGCAACAGAGCTCCAAGGCCGAAAGCGGTTGCGATTATTAAAAATATCAGGACCGGTAAATAATCTGACGGCATAAAAGAACCGGGCATTGCGTCATAAGTTTTTAACATACGATTATAAGTTATAAGGAAAACAATCGCGGTTGTCAAGTAAAAAATTAAACCTGTAAATTTAGTTTTTTTATATTGCATAAAACAGATAAAATGGTATACATTTCTAGACAATGCTCGTAAAAAAATCTCTGCATTCACTGACCGGCAAGCTTATCCTCACCATAGGCACGCTGATGGTTGTGGGCAGTTCCATCTTCTGGTATTTTCTGTTTCGTCATCAGGAAACAGAACTGATACAAAATTCAGTCAAGTATGGACATTCCTTCGTTGAGTACGTGATAAAAAGTAATCGCTACGGGATGCTGACCTTCCAGCAGCTTCTCATTCAGCAGACGATTGAAGCTATCGGCTCCGCCGAAGGCGTTCTTCGCGTCCGTATTTTCGACAGCAGGGGAAAGATAGCCTATTCGTCTGAAAAAAAAGACATCGGGACGGTGGTTGATAAGAAAGCACCGGTCTGCGTAGGCTGCCATTCTGCCGAGGGGACGCACCCAAAAGACACGCCGACAGTTTTGATAAGTAAGGACAACAGAGACTTCAGGGTGCTCAACATAGTGCAGCCGATATATAACGAAGTCGCCTGCTATACTTCCACCTGTCATGCGCACCCGAAGCAACAAAAAGTGCTGGGACTGGTCGAGGCCAACCTCTCCCTTGCCCCGCTGGACAAGAGCGTAAAAAACCAGGGATTGGCCATAACCATTTACGTGCTTGTTTTTCTGTTCGTAATATCGGTCGTGCTCTGCACTATTCTTTGGAACCTGGTGTCCACACCGGTAACTCTGCTGACAAGGGGCATGGAAAAGGTTGCAGGCGGGGACCTGGACTATCATCTGGACATCAATACTAAAGACGAAATAGGCGAACTTGCCCAGGCCTTTAATGCCATGACCTCAGATCTGAAAAAAGCCAAAAATGAACTTGTGGAGTGGGGCAATACACTCGAAAAAAAGGTGCAGGAAAAAACAGAGGCAATACATCGGGCCCAGGCGCAGCTCATCCATTCCGAAAAATTGGCATCACTCGGCAGGATGGCCGCAGGCGTCGCTCATGAGATTAACAGCCCCCTTACCGGAATCGTCACGTTCGGGCACCTGTTATTAAAGAAGTTCCCGGAGGGGTCGGAGGAGAACGAGGACATACAGGTGATTATAGAGCAGGCGAACAGGTGCTCCACTATTATAAAGGGGCTCCTTGGTTTTGCAAGGGCTTCGGCAGCCGAAAAAATGCCGGTAAATATCAACGACGTCATTGACCATTCGCTTAATATCGTTAAGAACAAGGCCGATTTCTTTAATATAAAAATAGTCACGAATTTCGACGATTTTCTCTCGAAGGTGAAGGCCGATTCTTCTCAGCTGCAGCAGGTATTTCTCAATATGACCATGAATGCTGCAGATGCGCTTGAAGGCAAGGGCGCTATCACGATAACCACAAGAAATATCAGGGACAACAGCGGCGACTGGGTCGAAATCGAATTCAGGGACACAGGGCCCGGAATAGACAACGGCAATCTCGCAAAGATTTTCGAACCTTTCTTTACGACGAAGCCGGTCGGTAAGGGCACCGGGCTGGGACTCGCTGTAAGTCACGGTATTATACAAGAGCACGGAGGAAGCATCTCCGTGAAAACCAAACTGGGCGAAGGGACGAGCTTCTTTATCAAATTACCCGCCTACAAGGAAATGCCATGAATAAAGGAATAATCCTCGTAATTGACGATGAGGACATCGTCAGAACCAGTTGTAGCCGCACCCTCACGCCGAGCGGCTACGAGGTTAGGCTGGCGCAAAACGGCCAGGAAGGTCTAAAGATTATGGGTGAAGACAAGGTCGACATTGTGCTCACCGACCTTAAAATGCCTGATATGGACGGCATTGAGGTGCTAAGAAAGATCAAGCAGGACTGGCCGGAGGTTGAGGTCATCATAATAACGGGCTACCAGACCGTCGACACAGCGGTGAAATCCATAAAACTCGGGGCTTTCGACTACATCGAAAAACCTTTTACTCCTGACGCCCTTATAAACGCAGTTTCCAAGGCACTGGACCATAAGAACAAGTCATAACAGTCATAGGACACGGCCTGTTTGGGATGAACAAGGGCAGAATACTCGTTATAGATGATGAAGAGATAATAAGGGAAAGCTGCCGCAGGGTGCTTGAACCCGCAGGCTATGAAGTTCGAACTGCAATATCCGGCGGCGAGGGCCTGCAGGCCCTCGAGACAGGCGCCGTCGATCTGGTGCTCACCGATTTGAAGATGCCCGATATAAACGGCATCGAAGTGCTCATAAAAATCAAAGAGAAATGGTCCGATACCGAGGTAATAATCATGACCGGATACGGGACTGTAAAAACCGCTGTAAAGGCCATGAAGATGGGTGTATTCGATTATATAGAAAAACCGTTCAGCCCCGATGACCTTCTCGCCCTGGTTGACCGTGCGCTAAAAAGACAAAAGCCTTCATCCGGGGAAATTACCGGCAGAGAGATAATCCCTTCCCATTATGAACTGGGCAATATGGTCGGCGTATCCCAGGCTATGCAGAAGGTATTTCAACTTATCGCGAGGGTCGCCGGCACCGGAAGCACCGTACTTATCACCGGAGAGAGCGGCACGGGCAAAGAACTTATCGCCAGAGCGATTCATTACAACAGTCCAAGGAAAGACCTGCCTTTTGTGGTTGTCGACTGCACTACCATACCTGAGACCCTTATCGAATCGGAGCTGTTCGGACATGTCAAAGGAGCCTTTACCGGCGCATCTGAAACTAAAAAGGGGCTTCTGGAAATGGCAAACGGCGGCACAATTTTCCTTGATGAAATCGGCAATCTTAATATTTCAACCCAGGCAAAATTGCTACGGATTCTGCAGGAGCGCGAATTCCGTCCGGTCGGAGAAAAAAGGACCGTCCATATCGATGTGAGATTTATTGCCGCGACCAATAAGGATCTGAGGGTAATGACAAAAGAGGGGTCATTCAGGGAAGATCTCTTTTACAGACTGAATATCTTCCCGATTCATACACCTCCCCTGAGAGACAGGAAAGAGGATATACCCCATCTGGCCCAGCACTTTTTAGCGAAATACAGCGCGGACCTCAACAAGCGGGTTACCCACATAAACGCCGAAGCCATGAGACTGCTTGTCCTTTATCCCTGGCCCGGAAATGTCCGGCAACTGGAAAACACAATTCAGCGGGCGGTGATTATGTGCCAGGACAAGACGCTCAAACCTGAACATCTTACGTCGCTGGAATTTCCCTCTGAAGAGGCAATCCCGCGGAACTCCGAAGAGCTTAAAGAAATAAAGAAAGATTTGAGAATCAAGTCAGTCGAGGGAGTTGAAAAGGCCTTTATAATGGAGGCTCTCAGGCGCAATGACTGGAACATCTCCAGGGCCTCTACGGATGTCGGCATGCAGAGGACAAACTTCCATTCGCTGATGAAGAAATATCGTATATCCACAAAGACTACCGAGGCAGAATAGGAAAATGAATGCAACCGCAATTTAGCATAATAAAAAAAATATACACCTCTGAACCGTTGCGGTTGTAGGTCCTTTGACTTGCATTGTGGTCGACGATGTATTAATTATCTATACATTTCACTGCGCAAAGCAGAATTTTTCGCTCTGACAACTGCTTATCTTTTTGATTTTAAAGTATTTCAAAACATGGTATCCTTATTGCTGATTTAGCCGCGAACACAACAAAGGAGGCTGGCGATGGAAAACAAAGGGAAGATATTGGTACTTGATGACGACCCTGTCGTAACGCTGAGTTGCAAAAGGATTCTCGGTGCCGAAGGGTATAACATAATAACGGCCGATAAAGGTGAAGAGGCCATCAAGAAGATATCCAATGAAGAGTTTGATCTGCTTATATCTGACATCCGCCTGCCGGACATAAATGGCATCACAGTGCTTAGGGAGGCGAAGGTCGTCCAGCCCAAGCTTGACGTGGTGATTATTACCGGCTATCCCACCCTTGAAGACGCAAAGGAATCGGTAAAACTCGGGGCATTCGAATTTATAGAAAAACCTTTTACACCAGATTTCATGATGAACGTTGCAAAAAAGGTCTTCGACAACAAGGGCTGGATCCTCAGGAAGGCTTTTATAGACGAGTTCCGCAACGATATCGTCTCCCTCAGAGACACTGAAAACCCGGTCATCTTTTATAAAGAGGGGACATGGGCCAGACCTGCCAAGAACGGGCTTTGGGAGATTGGCTGCGATGTTAGATACTGGCTTCTGAGCGGACAATTGATGTATATAGACTTGCCGGAGAGCCTCAAGATGGTCGCCGCCGGCGAACCCTTTGGAAAGATACTCTCCGGGGGCGGACAGACAGAGGAGCTGATTTCGCCGATGACGGGCAAGGTGCTCGAACTAAACCACCAGGCAAACGCGGCAATGAGCGCCCTGGTGAGGGACAATCTCTGCGAGGGATGGCTGCTCTGGCTTGCGCGCGTCGAGGTCCTTAAAATTTAACCATATTCGGTTTTAATATCGAGGAGGATTTATGGCTGAACCCAAAATATTGATTGTCGATGACGAGCTTGTTGTCATCAAGAGCGCCGAGAGGGTGCTCAAGGGCGAGGGGTACAGTGTTGAAGGGGCGCTTGGGGGAAGAGAAGCGATCATGAAAATAGGTCAGGAAAATTATGACCTCGTCTTTACGGACCTTAAGATGCCGGAGGTCGACGGCATCACCCTCATCAGGTGGATAAAGAAGATGAAGCCTGCAATCGGAATCGTCATCATTACAGGCTATCCTTCACAGGACACCATTAAGGATGCGCTGGAGCTTGGCATCATAGACTATGTGCCAAAACCGTTTACGCCTTCCGTACTGCTTGATGTTACAGAGAGAGCGGTTGAATGGACGAGAGGCAGAAAACCGGAGGAGGCGAAAAAAACCGAAGAATTCCCGCCTGCCATGGCCGCGGAACTCGACAGGGTCATCGCCGATTTAAAGAAGAAACCGGGGGCACTGATACCGGTCCTGCAGCGTGCTCAGGAAATTGTCGGATATCTGCCTCCCGTCGTGCAAAAAAGAATTGCAAAAGGGCTTAACAAGCCAGAGGCAGAGGTGCATAGTGTTGTGTCTTTCTACTCTTTTTTCACTATGAAGCCAAGAGGGGATCATAACATCAGGGTCTGTCTGGGAACCGCCTGCTATGTAAAGGGCATTGAGGGCGTTTTAAAGAAGATACAGGATACGCTGAAGATAGATGTCGGAGAAACTACCGAAAACAGAAAGTTCTCTGTGGAGGCGGTCAGGTGCTTAGGCGCCTGCGGCTTGGCCCCCGTAATGGTCATAGACCAGGAGACTTACGGGGCAATGACCCCGAAAAAGGCACTCGAAAAAATAAGTCAGTTCGACCCCACTATTTTAGAGGCCCCTTCCGCCGATGTGGCGGAAGAGATGGCCGAAAAGGAGGCCTAATATGCCGAGATTGACCATAGATGACCTTAAGAAAATCAAGGAAAGGCATCGTTCTGATTTCACCCTTCGTGAGGGCGGATACAGGGCCAAGGTAACCGTGCATATGGGCACCTGCGGAATAGCCGCTGGGGCGAGAGCCGTGATGACTGCACTTATGGACGAAATCACGAAGGCTAACGTTACAGATGTCATTGTGACAACCTCTGGTTGCGCGGGTCTCTGCGCCAGGGAACCACTTGCCACTGTGGAGGTAATGGACCACCCGCCGGTAAAATACTGTGATCTTACCGACGAAAAGATCAGGGAGATTTTCAGGGAACATATCATCGGCGGAAAGCCGGTAGAAAAATATGCGCTGGTAGCGGGATGCGAATCAACATATTAAATAATAGTCGTCAGATCTCGGTATCTGTGTCTGTGTCGGCGTCAGCGGCCTGCTTCTTTCCTTTTATTTCTGATATTTCTGACACTGTCACTGATACTGGTATTGACATTAATAAACGGAGGATATAGATGGATAAGGTTCGTGCAAACGTAATGTTATGCGCAGGAACGGGTTGTGTGGCCGGCGGCACCGCCGCTGTCAAAGAGGCTCTCCAGGAGGAACTGAAGAGTAAGGGACTCGCTGAAGAGATCAGACTCGTTCTTACCGGCTGCAACGGATATTGCGCCGAAGGGCCCGTTATGGCGGTATATCCGGACGAAGTCTTTTACCAGAAAGTAACTGTAGATGATATTCCTATGCTGGTAGAAGAACATTTCCTTAAGGGCAGGCCCTATCAGAAACTGATGTTTAAGGAGCCTGAGAAAAAGGCCGCGATTCCAAGAATGAAAGACATTCCGTTTTTCAAGCATCAGGTCCTCAGGGTATTAAGGAACAAAGGATTGATCGATCCTGAGAAGATCGAAGAATATATAGCCAGGGACGGTTATCAGGCTGTCGCCAGGGCTCTGACCCAGATGACCTCCGAAGAGATTGTGAAGGTCGTGAAAGACTCGGGGTTAAGAGGAAGAGGAGGAGCCGGTTTCCCCACCGGGCTCAAATGGGAATTTGCCTCAAAGGTCAAATCGGACATCAAGTACATGCTTTGTAACGGCGACGAGGGCGACCCGGGCGCCTTTATGGACAGATCCGTAATGGAGGCAGACCCGCACTCTGTAATCGAGGGGATGATCATAGGCGCCAAGGCCATCGGCGCTCATCACGGGTATATATATGTGAGGGCGGAATACCCACTTGCGGTCAAGCGTCTTCAATTGGCTATAGACCAGGCAACCGAGGCCGGGCTTCTCGGCGATAACATCCTTGATACCGGTTTTGACTTCCATCTCGAAATATATTTGGGCGCCGGGGCTTTTGTCTGCGGCGAAGAGACAGCGCTGATGCGGTCTCTCGAAGGCAGACGCGGCATGCCGAGACCCAGACCGCCCTTCCCTGCTCACAAAGGTCTTTGGGACAAACCGTCCGTGCTTAACAACGTCGAGACACTGGCGCAGATCGCGCCCATCATACTTCAGGGCTCTGAATGGTACAGAAGCCTCGGCACGGAAAAAAGCGCGGGCACCAAGGTGTTTGCCCTGACAGGCGCAGTAAACAACGTCGGGCTCGTCGAGGTCCCTATGGGAATTCCGCTTAAGACAATAATATACGATATAGGGGGTGGCATAAGGAAAGGGAGAAAGTTCAAGGCCGTCCAGCTTGGCGGTCCATCAGGCGGCTGCATCCCCGAACACCTTCTAAACACGCCTGTAACTTACGAAGACATCGTAGCAACAGGCGCTATTGTCGGATCAGGCGGAATGGTTGTCATGGACGACAACACCTGCATGGTCGGCACTGCAAAATTCTTCCTCGAATTTACGGCCGATGAATCATGCGGCAAGTGCACTCCCTGCAGGGTCGGCACAAAGATACTCCTAGACATGCTCACCGATATCACAGAAGGAAAAGGAAAAGAGGGCGATGTCGAAACACTTCTGGACTTGGGCAGGGACATTATAGCCACCTCTCTTTGCGGGCTCGGACAGACCGCCCCTAACCCGGTGCTAACAACAATAAAATATTTCAGGGATGAATATGAATCACACATAAAGGACAAATGGTGCAAGGCAGGCGTCTGCCGCAACCTAGTCACCTTCTGGATAGACGAAAAACTTTGTAAAGGCTGCGGCGCCTGTCTGAGGGCTTGTCCTTCGAAAGCGATAATCGGAGAAAAGAAACAGCCTCACAAGATCATACAGGAAGTCTGCGTTCACTGCAGGACCTGCTATGAAGCCTGCAAATTCAAGTCTATAAAGATCCTGCCCGCCGGATTCGAAGGAGATCCTTCCGAACTCGTTGCAACAGCTGCGGAAGCAGAAACGAAGAAGGAGGACAAATAATGATAGAACTGACGATAAACGATAAGAAGATGTCGGTCGAAGACGGCACGACAATCCTCAAGGCCGCGCAGCAAAACGGCATAAGGATACCCAACATGTGCTACGACAAGAGACTAAGGCCATACGGCGGCTGCAGGCTTTGCGTTGTTGAAGCAGAGGGACAGCCGAGGCTTTTCGCCGCATGCTCTACTCCTGTGGCGCCGGGCATGGTAATAAAAACCGATACGCCGAAACTACGAAAAGCGCGGCAGACAGTTCTTGAGCTTCTCCTCATCCATCACCCGCTTGACTGTCCTATCTGCGACAAGGCCGGGGAGTGCGACTTGCAGGATGTAGCGTACGAGTACGGCAAGCCCGAAGGCCGTTTCATACGTCACCGCAAGGCTGCCCCTCCGGACGTAAGAGGTCCTCTTGTGGAACTGACCGCAAACAGGTGCATACTCTGCGGCAAGTGTGTTAGGATCTGTTCTGAACACCAGGGCCGCGGAGCATTGGGCCTGATCGGAAGAGGGTTTTCAACGGTCGTAAAGCCTGCCTTCGGAGAGATACTCGAATGCGACTACTGCGGCCAGTGTATAGATATCTGCCCTACCGGGGCGCTTCTGTCGAAACCTGTCAAATTCCTTGCCCGTGCATGGTTTCTTGAAGAAAAGGACACCGTATGTTCTTTTTGCGGCTGCGGTTGCACTCTGACGCTTGGCCTAAGAGAAGGTAAGATCCTCAGGTCCCGGGCGAAAGAGGACGCCGGGCGCAGCGAGGGGAACCTCTGCGGCAGGGGCAGGTTCGGCTTCGATTATATATACAGCGAAAACCGCATTAAGACCCCGATGATCCGCAAGGAGGGTCTGCTCGTTTCCGTTTCCTGGGATGAGGCCCTGAAATATGTCAGCGAAAACCTGTCACATATAATCAAAACCTATGGCGGCAATTCCGTCGGGGCGCTCGGCTCCCACCGCTGCACAAACGAAGACAACTTTATGCTGAGGAAATTTATGCTGAGCGTTGTAGGCTCAGGCAACATGGACTCCTCGGCGGCCTTCGGATACGGGAGGGTCCAGGCTGTGCTCGACAACGCACTGGGAGCGAAGGCACACCCTATCAGCATGAAGGCGCCGCTTGGCAAAGAGGTGATCTTCATAATCGAGTCCGATATCAGCGTCACTCATCCGGTATACGGGCTGAACATCCTGCAGGCTAAAAGGGAAGGTTCTTATCTTATGGTGGCCGATTCCAGGGAGACAAAGCTCACCAGGCACAGTTCCTCTCATCTTAAGATGGCGCAGGGCACCTCGGTGGCCCTGCTGAACGGCCTCATGAAGATAATCATTGACAGGGAACTCTTCGACAGGGCGGTCGTATCAAAGATGCCGGGATTCTCCGAGCTTGAAAATGTTCTTGCAGACTATACTCCGGAAAACGTCTCAAAAATCACTGGCATCCCGCAGGAAGAACTCGTGTCATCAGCTGAAAGGCTTGCAGCTGCTAAAAGCAGGATGATCTGCTTTACCATCGGTCTTACGGAAAACACAAAGGGGGCCGACACAGTTGCCGCAGCGGCGAACCTGGTCATCCTTCTCGGCGAAGAAACGGATGCGCTTCAGATACCTGCAGAATATGCAAATACCTATGGTCTTTTCAAAATGAAGATAAGGCCTGGCGGAGGGACTGCCGCGGGAAAGAACATTTTCGATATGCTCTACGAGCCTGGTTCACTGCGCGCTCTTTATATAATGGGCGAAGACCCTGTCTCTGCATTCCCCAACAGTTCGAAGATAATAGGCACCTTGAATTCGCTTGAATTCGTCGTCGTTCAGGATATTGCCATGACTGAGACTGCCAAGCTCGCCCACGTAGTTCTTCCGGCATCAAGCTGGGCGGAAAAGGAAGGCACCTTTACCAACGCCGAAGGGATAACTCAGAAATTGCAAAAAATTGTCTCACCGTCGGGACAGTCAATGCCCGACTGGCAGATACTCCGCAACCTCTCCCTTTCTATGGGCAAGGAAATAGTGTTCAGGAGCGTCGATGACGTATCTGCCGGAATAGATAATGAGTCGCTGGAGCAAGCGGAAGCAGCCGGCAAAAAGACCTTTCAGCCGGTGTCCTATGCCCCGGGGGAAGACACAGATGATGAATATCCGCTTCATCTTGTGACAAGGGATGTGCTTCAGCATTCCGGCACTATGTCGACAAGATCAAAGGCGCTTGATCTCGTTGTTTCCGAGGCATTCCTTGAGATCAATGAAGAAGAGGCCGGCAAGTATGGTTTAACTGATAACAGCCACGTGAAGGTATCTTCGAGGCGTGGGGCCGTATATCTTAAGGTCAGGATTACAGATACGGTTCCAGGGGGTTCCGTCTTTACATCCATGCATTTTCCTCACGGCAGGGTAAATGCCCTGACCTATCCTGCTGAAGATGGGGCGCCCTTCAGGGATGCCGTTAAACTCGAGCCCGCGAAGGGCTGACACTCTGGCTGATAATTGAGAATAACATGACTTTAGGCGAAATCAGGGGCATACTTGGGGCAATCGTCATTACCCAAAGAACCGACATGGACAGGGAAATCGGGCGGGCATATTGCGCAGACCTCATGAGCGACGTGCTCGCCTTCTCTGTAACTCAGTCTCTGCTTATCACAGGACTGACAAACGTTCAGGTGGTGAGAACGGCCGACGTGGCAGACATTAAAGCTATTGTATTCGTTCAGGGTAAAAGACCCGATCTCGATACGATAGAGACTGCGAACAGTAAAAATATTCCCCTGCTCGTAACGAATTTATCGATGTTTGAGACATGCGGCAGGCTGTATGAAAACGGTCTGAGGAGTGCGACAGGAGACACGCCATGACCGGCAGCAGCGATGGGGTCTTTTTCCTTACTGGAAAGGATTTCACCAACGCCGGTTCTGCATCGAGCAATCTGAAGAGCATACTTGAGAATATGGGGATACCTGCAGACATCGTCCGCAGGGCCTCCATTGCGGCTTTTGAGGCTGAGATGAATGCTATCATATATGCAGTGGCCGGGATGTTAAGTTATTCAATAACGCCGGAGGCCGTGAAGGTGACTCTGCAGGACATGGGCCCGGGCATACCTGACATCGATCTTGCCATGAAGGAGGGATACTCAACGGCTCCCGACTATATAAGGGAGATGGGGTTTGGCTCGGGCATGGGTCTGCCGAACATAAAAAAAAATACGGACAAACTGACGGTAAATTCAGTAGTCGGCGAGGGGACGACTCTTGAGTTTGTGATTTATCTTGAGGGGCCGCCTCCTCAGACATCCTGAATGAGAAGGGCTGTATGGGAACCGATCGTGTTAATAAAAACAGGGCTTTAATAATAACCGCGAGGTATTTATGAAACTCTCTGATCTCATAGAACAGATGTCCCTTGAATTAAAGACGGCAGAAACTGATCTCACTAGGGAGGTTACGAGCGGCTACGTCAGTGACATGCTCTCTGATGTCATCGCCAACGCTAGGGAGGGCTCTGTTTGGGTGACCTTCCAATCCCATCTCAATATCGTCGCAGTGGCATCTCTGAAGGGCATCAGCGGCATCATCCTGGTCAATGGGAGGATACCTGCTGAAGAAACGATTAAGAAGGCGTCGGCTGAGAACGTCCCGATCATGACGACTTCCCTTACGGCATTCGATCTGGTTGGAAAGCTTTATGCGCTCGGCTTGAGATGCCGGTAGAATTCGTCGCGGACCTGCACATACATACCTGCCTTTCTCCTTGTGCGGACCTTTCAATGACGCCCCGGGACATAGTCGAAAAAGCCGCTTCACTGGGAATAAACATCATTGCTGTCTGCGACCACAATTCAGCCGAAAACGTATCCGTCACCAGAGAGCTTGGCCGGAAGAAGGGCATATATGTGGTCGCCGGAATCGAGATAAACTCCTCTGAGGAGGTCCATCTCCTTGGCCTCTTCAGCGAGCTCGATGACGCATTCAAAATGCAGAGTGTTATTTATGATAATTTGCAGCCGGGTGAAAACGATGAGGACGCCTTCGGAATGCAGGTGGTGGTAAATGAGGTCAACGAGGTTCTGGAGTTCAACAAAAGACTCCTGATAGGGGCGACGAATATATCCGTAAACGGGGTAGTCGATTTTATCCATGAGTTTAACGGCATCGCCGTTGCAAGCCATATCGACCGTGAAGGATACGGGATCATTGGCCGTCTGGGATTTATTCCGAAGGAACTTGAATTAGACGCGCTTGAGGTATCGTCGATGACGAGCCCGGAAGAAGCGCGGATCAAATTCGGAGCTTACCGCTATCTGCCCTGGATTTCCTCTTCGGACGCGCATAGCATTGAGGACATCGGCCGGAGGACAACAAGCCTCTTCATGAACCATTCCACCTTCGATGAACTACGCCTTGCATTTAGAGGCGAGGGCGGAAGAAAGGTCGCTTTTTGAAGCGCCATGGAAGATATCTCCCTGCATATACTCGATATCGCTGAAAATTCTATCACGGCCGGCGCGACACTCGTTGTGATAAAGCTGATTTATCGCAGGGATGAAAACAGTTTGATCGTGGAGATAACAGACAACGGGAAGGGTATGGCGCAGGACCTGGTTGAAAAGGCGCTCGACCCTTTCTTTACGTCCCGCACAACAAGAAAAGTAGGTCTCGGTCTTTCGCTGCTTGCCCAGTCGGCAAGGGAAACCGGCGGCGATATCACAATAAACTCTGCGGCAGGAGCGGGCACTATTGTATCTGCCCAATTCAGGCCGATGCACGTAGACATGAAGCCCATTGGCGATATCGCGGAAACACTGGCTGTATTGATAGCGGGCAACCCGGGGATAGACTTGGCCTTTACCTATGATTATGAGAAAGCCGAGCCCCCTTTTTCATTCGATACCCGGGAGATAAGGGCTGATCTTGAAAATATTCCTATTAATGCGCCCGACGTAATATCAGTGCTTAGAGACAGTCTGAGGGCCTCTCTAAATGATATTAAGAAAAAAGTCGGATAAACTATATGTCGTTATGGATGTCACTTGTGATGAAAGAGGTAATTTGATCTCAAGGAGCGGCTTTGATCCCGTTTAAGGACGACAATCCAACGAAGTCCCTTCCATTTGTGACCCTGGCAATTTTAGCCTTAAACATATCGGCCTTTATCCTTGAACTGCTGTCTCCCAGAGACAGTCAGTATCTGGTCTATGCCTATGGCGCAATACCGAAGAACCTGCTGAGTTTTCATTCGGACCAGCCGATACCGGTTGTGCTCACACTGTTTACCTCGATGTTCATGCATGGCGGGCTGTTGCATATAGCAGGCAACATGATCTATCTCTGGATATTTGGCAATAATATCGAAGACAGGCTCGGACATGTGAGGTTCATTATTTTCTATCTCTTCTGCGGCGTATTCGCAGCCTATGCCCATGCCCTGTCATCTCCAAACTCCGCAGTGCCGATGATAGGCGCAAGCGGCGCTATTTCCGGCGTGCTTGGAGCATATCTGCTGCTTTTTCCGACAGCCAGGATCCACACGATAGTCTTCTTCGGCTTCTTCGTCCAGGTAATAAAGATACCAGCCTTGATAGTTATAGGATTTTGGGCTATCATACAGTTCGCAAGCGGCTTGATCACACAGGGTATCCTGCACCAGGGAGGTACGGCCTGGTTTGCGCATGTCGGCGGTTTTCTCGCAGGCCTTCTTACGATCAAACTGTGGCTGCCAAGGAGGAACGGAAGTGGTAGTTATATGCCCTAAATGCAAGGTCAGGCTTAAGGTGCGGGAGGCAAAACTCTTACCCGGGGCAAAGTTCAAATGTCCTAAATGTGGCGCGGTGTTGATGCTTAGGAGGCATGCTGTCGCTGCCCAAAAAATCCTTGACGACAAGAAAACACTCGGGGAAGGAATCATTGAAGAGCCTGCCCGGAGTCCCTCTGTCCCTGACGAGAGGGTTGAAAAAGCAAAAAGGCTTGCCAGGACAGTTATAAACGATATCTATATATATAACTCGGCTAAACTTGATGAATCTGTCAGAAACAATAATTTCTACACTGTTTTTGCTTCTGAATTGAAAGAAGGCAAAAAATTATATGACCAAAGAGTTTCCCAGGAAGTGAGACTAGTCGCAGACTTTTATAAAGAGGAAATAGAAAGTTTTATCTCAGCCAGAAAAAAAGCCCTTTCGTGATTTTGTCGAAAAATCGACGAAATTGAGAGTTTTTTTAGTTTACCGACAGCTTTTCTAAACTATTCTTCTCAAAAAAGCCCTTGCCTTAGCATTTAAATATTTAGTATATTAGCACTCATTCACGTTGAGTGCTAACAATCCCAAAACAATAATTCAAGGAAAGGAGAAGAGTTTATGAAATTCAAGCCGCTCAAAGACAGGGTATTCGTAAGGTACACCGAGGAGGGTGAAAAAACAGCCGGCGGGCTCTATATTCCGGATTCAGCCAAGGAAAAACCCCAGAAGGGACTCGTAGAGGCAGTCGGCTCTGAAGTGAAGGAGATTAAGGTCGGCAATACCATCCTCTTTGACAAATATTCAGGGTCGAAGGTAAATATCGACAACAACGAATATCTGATCATCAAAGAAGAAGACATACTCGGCATCGTCGAGGGATAAGTTTCAACAATTAATATATTAACTATTCAGGAGGAAAAACATTATGGCAAAACAGCTTCTGTTTGATGAGGAGGCAAGGACCACGATATTAAAGGGCATCACAATGCTCACCAACGCGGTCAAGGCCACCCTTGGTCCGAAAGGCAAAAATGTAATTATCGACAAGAAATACGGTGCGCCGACCATCACTAAAGACGGCGTCACCGTCGCAAAGGAAATCGAACTGAAAGACCCCTATGAAAACATGGGCGCGCAACTGGTAAGGGAAGTGGCCAGCAAGACCTCTGACGTCGCCGGAGACGGAACGACGACAGCCACCGTCCTTGCCCACGCTATTTACAGCGGCGGCATCAAGCATGTTGTGGCAGGCGCAAACCCGATGGATATAAAGAGAGGCATCGAAAAGGCTGTTGAATCTGTTGTGGCTGAGCTCAAAAAAATCAGCAAACCGGTACAGGACAAAAAGGAGATAGCGCAGGTCGGCACAATTTCTGCCAACAACGACCCTGCCATCGGCGAACTCATAGCAGACGCCATGGATAAAGTAGGCAAAGACGGTGTTATCACGGTTGAAGAAGCTAAGAGCATGGTGACGTCCCTCGACGTAGTGGAGGGTATGCAGTTTGACAGGGGGTATATATCGCCCTACTTCATCACAGACCCCGACAGAATGGAGTGCAACCTCGACGACGCCTTTATTCTGATCAACGAAAAGAAGATATCTTCCATGAAGGACCTTCTGCCGATCCTCGAACAGACCGCAAAGATGGGCAAGCCCCTTATGATAATTGCGGAAGAGGTCGAGGGCGAGGCGCTTGCCACCCTGGTTGTCAATAAGCTCAGAGGCACGATACAGGTATGCGCTGTAAAAGCCCCGGGCTTCGGCGACAGAAGGAAGGCGATGCTCGAAGACATCGCGATCCTCACCGGAGGCACCGTGATCTCGGAGGACCTCGGCATCAAACTAGAAAGCGTAAAACTCAACGATCTCGGAAGGGCGAAGAAGATCACTGTCGACAAGGAAAACACTACAATCGTAGAGGGAGCCGGAGACGCTGCCAAGATCCAGGGCAGGGTAAAACAGATCAAGGCCCAGATCGACGAGACTACATCTGACTACGACAGGGAGAAACTCCAGGAGCGTCTTGCGAAGATAGTCGGCGGGGTGGCTGTCATTAATGTCGGCGCTGCAACCGAAACAGAGATGAAAGAGAAGAAGGCAAGAGTAGAAGACGCGCTTCACGCAACGAGGGCTGCTGTCGAAGAGGGTGTTGTCCCTGGCGGCGGCGTCGCACTGCTTCGGTGCTTAAGCTCGCTTAAAAACCTGAAGCCTGATAATCATGACCAGACTGTAGGCGTGGACATCTTAAAGAGAGCGCTTGAGGAGCCGATCCGTCAGATTATCAACAATACCGGTCTTGAGCCGTCGGTAATCGTCGAGAAGGTCAAGAGCTCCAAGGATGTAAACTACGGGTTCGACGCTGCAAGCGAAGAGTATGTTGATATGCTTAAGAGCGGCATCATCGATCCGACAAAGGTCACAAGATACGCTCTTCAGAATGCTTCCTCTGTGGCATCACTGATGCTCACGACATCTGTTATGATCACTGAGCTTCCCGAAGAAAAACCTGAAATGCCTGCTATGCCTCCTGGCGGCGGCATGGGCGGAATGTACTAAGAATTTCATATCCAAGAAAAACAGAAGGCGGGGCGCAATGCTCCGCCTTCTGTTTTTTTATTTCCGGGCTTCTGCACCCTCTCTTTCTTTACATTTTACATCTCTTTTGTTCATGCTAATCGTATGAAGAAAAATATCCTCATCATCTTTACGGCAATTTTTTTTATGGTCCTTTCTTACTCTGCTTTTGAAATGTTTGTCCCTGCCCAGAATGCTACAAAAAATACCGAAGTCCAGATACCCGCAGGC
>JBAIXS010000352.1:0-3059 GCA_037916395.1 Candidatus Sulfobium mesophilum | reverse complement strand
TTCTGGAAGGAACTCATCAGTCTTCATAACCATGCAGTTGTTATTTTTTTTCTTCATCTTTTCTGAACAGGACTGAAGAAATGCCATACTTCCTCATAAGGTGCTGCAGTGATTGGCGCTCTATGCCGGCAGATTGAGCGGCCAGGGAGACATTTCCCTCGGTGCGGCGCAGCAGGTTTGTAATATATTCAATGTTGAATGCAGCCAGAACATTTTTCCGTGCTTCCCTGTAGTCCCGGCCGTCGGTATCAATTACGCTTTTTTGCGGGGCGATCAATTCATTGCTCTTTCCAAAGTCCTCCGGTTTGAGAAGGTCATTTCTTGAAAAGATCACGGCCCGTTTTATCTCGTTCTGAAGTTCCCGGGCATTGCCTTTCCACTGGCGGGAAACAAGATACTTTATCGCTTCTTCCGTGAACCTCTTCTGGTCCAGCCCAAGTTCCCCGCAAAACAGGGAGAGAAAGTGGTAGGCGATGAGCGGTATATCTTCAGATATGTCTCTGAGCGGCGGGGTATTGACCGAAACAACATTGAGCCGGTAGTACAGATCAGACCTGAAAAGCCCTGCTGCTACGTTGGCTTCAAGGTCCCTGTTTGTTGCAGCTATGACCCTTACATCCACCCTCCGGGTTGTAGTGTCGCCAAGTGGTTTCAGCTCTCTTTCCTGAAGCACTCTAAGGAGTTTTGACTGCAGAGAGGAGGATATGTCCCCAATCTCATCCAAAAATAAGGTCCCGCCCTCGGCTGCCTGAAAAAGACCCTCTTTGTCGGAATTGGCACCGGTAAAGGCGCCTTTGCGATAGCCGAAAAGTTCGCTTTCCAGAATATTTTCAGGTATGGCCGGGCAGTTGACCGTTACAAACGGCTTGCCGGTCCTGTTACTGAGGTTATGTATCATGTGGGCTGCCAGTTCTTTGCCGGTCCCTGTCTCGCCCCTTATAAGCACTGTGACGTCTGTTCTGGCAACGAGTTTTATAGTCTCTATAAGTTCTTTCATCCGGGGGGATTCTCCCACGAAAAAGGTCTCTTTCTCCTTCTCCCGGATTCTTTTTTCAAGGTCCATGTTCCTCAGAAGAAGCTGCTGATGCTCAAGTGCACGCCTTATGGTATGCAGCAATCTCTCCTCCTCAAAAGGCTTGGTGATGAAGTCGTAAGCCCCCTCTTTCATCGATGCCACCGCGGTTTCTATTGCGCCATATGCTGTCATCATGATCACCGGCAGGGTAGAGTACTTATTCTTTATGATATGCAGAAGCTCCATACCGTTCATGCCCGGCATCTTTATGTCGGCAAGAACGCAGTTGATAATATTCTCCTCAAGAATGAGCAGGGCCGATTCCGCGCTGTCCGCGCTTAGAGTTTCCAGTTGCAACTCGTCGCGGATAAGTCTATCAAGAAAATGGGTCAAATCCCGGTTGTCATCGACGATAAGTATCTTCTGCTTCATTCCTTGCCTCCGTTAAGGGGAAACCATATCGTAAATACAGCGCCATCCCCTGACCTGTTTTTTACGGAAATCTCTCCTTTGTGCTCCTTGACTATGCCGTAACTTACTGCAAGCCCAAGGCCAGTCCCCTGCCCGGGCGGCTTTGTAGTAAAAAAGGGTTCGAATATCTTGTCCCTGATTTCCTCAGCGACGCCTGGACCAGTATCCGAAAAGATGACTCTTATACCCGCCTGCTCCCTGTCAAACTCTGTCCTGACGGTAATAATGCCTCCCGGGTGCATTGCCTGAAAGGAGTTCAGCAAAAGGTTTGTGAAAACACGCTTAATCTTGTCCTCGTCTGCAGACAGTGAAGGCAGGCTGGGGTCGTATTCCCTGACTACACTGATGCTGCTTTTGCGGAACATCTCCTCAAGCCCGGCCACTGCAGCATCGATGGACGCGTTTATGTTTATCGGGACACGCTTGGCCTTGGTCTGACGTGAGAAATTCAGGAGGTCTTCAACTATCTTTTTACAAAGGCGGGCATTGTTATAAATAATATCCAGATCTTCTTTCGTCCTCCCCTGGTCCGCGCATTCCTTGCGCAGCATTTTTGTATATCCGAGAATCAGGCTGAGAGGATTATTGATCTCATGGGCCACCCCGGCCGCCAACTGGCCAATGGAAGCGAGTTTGCTCGCCTGCAGCATCCTCTCCTCCATTTCTTTCCTCTCCTCTTCAGATTCTTTAAGGTAGCCCATCATTCGGTTAAAAGACTCGGCCAGTTCAGTCACTTCCTCATAGTCCTGGGCGTCGAAATGGACATCGAGACCGCGATGCCGGTTTACCACATCCTTGAAAAAGGAGCTTACTCTCTTTAGAGGAACCACAGCAAGCCGGTAATGGAAGTAATTAAGGCCTAAAAACAGCACAGCCGTTGCGGCAATCCCAAACAGGAAGAAAGAAATGACAACCTGCCGAAGCTGCCGGAAAGTGCCGCGCACCGGGACTGCTATCGACTCCAAACCAACAACCTCACCAACCTTCCAGTGGCGGCCGTGCACTGTGCCGTAATGGTGGGTTATCGACTCCGGCGAGGAGGCCGGATCGCCATGGCAAAGCAGGCAGGCTTCCTCCATGACTATTGCCTTGAGATGCACGAAATAATCTTCGTTGTCCTTTGATGTCATGCCTCTCCAATCCCTCTTTGAGGCCGGAGAGGAGCGGAACTGCCTGATAAAGCCCTCTTCAAACGGGTTGGCCTTGTCAGCGGGATTCATCGGATCAATAGCGACCCGCCTATAAATATAGTGCGGGAACCTCTTTATGAACCGTTTCATAATACCAATGTTAATAAATGAACTGGACATGACCTGGCGTATAAAAACGTCCCCCGGCAAGGCATGGAAAATCTGTGGACGAAGCTCATCACGGGCGTATTCCATTGTAGCGTCAATATGTCCGAGCACAAGATCTGTTTTTTCGTAGGCCTCCCTGATATATATTTCTTTCAGATAATCATAGGTCAGAAAAGAAAAAACTGAGATTATGCAAAGAAGGATTATGCCCAGCCCGAGCATGAACTTGGCGGAAAGTGTGGTTGCGCTCCTTTTTATGGCACTCAGCCAGTCTG
>JBAIXS010000351.1:0-3981 GCA_037916395.1 Candidatus Sulfobium mesophilum | reverse complement strand
GGTCATGGGTCGCGTCAGGATTTGCACGGCCACTTTTCCATCAGGAACCTGAACTCCGTCTCTACCGGCTTTTCCTTCATATATTGCGAATGGGCCTTGGCCCACTCGATGAACATTTTAATGGCTGTGTTTCGAGACGGTGCTGGATCCGTCAGGCAGACCAGTTTGGTTGCCTTCGGTCCGGAAGTGGAGGCCTGGTAATACTGAAAAGCTCCCACCAAATACCCGTGGCAGAAGTTGATGGCATGAGGATACAAGGGATCATTCGTTGCTGCGGTGCACAAATTGAGCAGGTCCTGCGTCGTCTGAACTTCAAAATCCTTTTCCGACACTGCGTACGCCAAGGCAGGCAACGCCAGCAACACCAACAAGAAGAAACCGATCGCTCTGCTTGTCATAATTAAATCTCCTTTGCTTAGAGTTTTAATAGAATTATTTCTCCGAATGGAGGAGTTGTCAACAAGTACTCCTCGAATGATAGTCATCTGTCAGGTATCGAGCTACAAATGAAAACTGTTAATGCAGCAGTAGCGATGAGCCGGAACTGGCAGGAGTTCCCGTAATCGAGCAAAACTTGACAGTGAGTCTGAAAAGCTATAGCCTTTGATTGAAAGGGAACAACATGTCTCAGGAAAAGACTTTCATTGGGATGCTCATCTATTCATCAGGCAATACATTAATCCTTATCTCCTTAGCCAGCGCGTCCGTATCACCGAATCAAGAGCCACGAATGTTTTATATATCCGATTAAAGATATAAGGAGGCTTTTATGTCAATCGACGAATCCGTTGAAAGCAAGAGTCATGATCCTGCGGTACAACAGATGATCGGAAAGGCCAAAGAAAAGGGCATAACCACCGTTTGGGACAGGTATGAGGCGATGACCCCCCAATGCGGCTTCGGCGAAGCAGGTCTTTGCTGTCGAAACTGTCTTCAGGGACCGTGCAGGATAAGCCCCTTCGGGGAAGAGCCAAAGACAGGGATATGCGGAGCCACTGCAGATGTCATGGTCGCCAAATGGCTCGACAGGGCGATAGCGGCCGGCACTGCCGCACACTCCGGCCACGCCAAGCACCTGGCGCATACAATGCTCAAGATGGCTAACGGCAAAGCTCCTGATTACAGCATAAAGGACCCTGCGAAACTGAAGTCAGTAGCTGTGCGGCTGGGCATCGCCGTCGAAGGCAGGGCGGATAAAGAGATCGCAAAGGACGTGGCCTCTGCCGCACTGGCCGACTTCGCCGAAAAAGAGACCCCTGTCCAGTGGGCAGCAACAGTAGTGACCGGCGGACGTGTCAAGGCTCTATCTGCGATAGGGGCAATTCCCAAAGGGATAGACCATGAGGTCTCAGAAATCATGCACCGCACACTCTACGGGGTCGATGCCGATGCCGTGAATCTGCTTCTTGCCGGCATAAGATGCGGGGTCGCGGACCTCGCCGGATGCTACATGGGAACAGACCTTGCCGACATCATGTTCGGGACGCCATCTCCGGTGGTGTCAAAGGCCAATATGGGAACGCTCAAGGCGGATATGGTCAATATCGCCGCCCACGGACATAACCCCGTGCTTTCGGAAATGATAGTGGCCGTCTCAGACGTCATGAAGCAGGAAGCGATTAATGCCGGTGCCAAAGGGATAAATGTAGTCGGCATCTGCTGCACGGGAAATGAGCTTCTTGAGCGGCATGCGATACCTTCCTGTACGCATTCGGTGAGCCAGGAAATGGCGCTTCTGACTGGCGCCCTTGACGCAATTATTGTCGACTACCAGTGCGTAATGCCGTCGCTGGTGACCGTAGCCGAATGCATGGGTTCAAAAATCATAACAACCATGGACATCTGTAAGATTACCGGCGCAGAGCATATCGAATTTAAGGAAGAGGCTGCGGTCGAAAAGGCCAAAGAGGCGATCAGGTCGGCCATCGAGGTCTTCAAAAAAAGAAAAGGCCGGCCCGTCGACATACCAAATGTCGAAAGCAATGTCGTGGCCGGCTTCTCGACCGAATCCATAGTTGCAGCGCTCGCCAAAGTCGATGCCAAAGACCCGCTTAAGCCCCTTGTCGACAACATCAAAAACGGAAACATCAGAGGCGTATGCCTCTTTGCAGGATGTAATAACGTAAAGGTTCCCCAAGACAGAAACTTCACGCTGATGGCTGAAAAACTGCTTAAAGAAAATGTTTTGGTAGTTGCCACGGGATGCGGTGCGGGCGCCCTGATGAGACACGGATTTATGGACCCTGCCAATGTGGAGAGGTTCTGCGGAGACGGATTAAAGGCCGTTCTTACAGCCATCGGCCAGGCCAACGGACTTGGCGGACCTCTGCCTCCCGTAATACATCTTGGCTCATGCGTCGATAACTCGCGGGCCGTGGCCATCGCAACCGCCCTCTCCAACTACCTTGGCGTCGATACGGACAAACTGCCCGTGGTGGCATCGGCAGCTGAGGCTGTGTCGGAGAAGGCGGTATCTATAGGCGCATATGCCGTCGCCGCCGGTCTGCCGACACATGTGGGTGTAATGCTGCCCGTCCTTGGAAGCACGGCGGTTACCGAAATACTTACCGACAAAATAAAAGGGCTTACCGGAGGATATTTCATCGTGGATCTGGACCCGGAATCGGCGGCCGATAAACTCCTGGGCGCAATCGATGAGCGCAGGAAAGGACTCGGGCTTTGATGCCGAAGACGGAGCGGATAACGACTGCCGAAGAGACGATAAAAAAGGAGTATGCCATGCATGAACCAAAAGAGATATTCGTAGATATAAGCAGATGTACGGCGTGCAAGACCTGCGAGATTGCTTGCGCAGTCGAACATTCAGAGAGCAAAAACCTTTACGGCGCCCTGACCGAGAGGCCCGCGCCAAAGCCGAGAATCCATGTGGAATGGGTTTCGCCAAATTCAAAGGTGCCGATCCTCTGCCGCCACTGCGAGGACGCCCCGTGCATGCATGCCTGCATAAGCGGTGCAATAAGCAGGAACGAGGAATCGGTAGTCATCACGGACAGCGATAAATGCATCGGCTGCTGGACCTGTGTAATGGTCTGCCCTTACGGCGTTATCGGCCGGCACCTTGAGACGCATAAGTCATACAGATGCGACAGGTGTCCCGACAGGGATACCCCTGCATGTGTCAGTTCATGTCCGACCAAGGCGCTGATCTATAAAACAGCGGAGTCGTTTTCAAAAGATATCCGCAGGGACGCCGCGGCGGGGATGATCAAGAGCGAGGTAAAGTAAAATGACAAAGGACCACGCGGATTATCTGATAATCGGCGGAAGCGCTGCCGGGATGGCGGCAGCGCAGGTGATAAGGCAGCAGGATCCTGAGGGCATTATAACCGTGTTGTCCGAAGAGCCTGACAAGCCGTATTTCAGGCCGATGATTCCATATGTGGTGACCGGAAAGAAGAAGGCGGAAAACATAGGACTCTCCGGCAACGGACCATATACGTGTACCGGCATAGATGTCCGCACTATGGCAAAGGTCGACTCCGTGGATTTCTCCGGAAAAACGGTAAGCATAAACAATCAGGAGCGGCTATCCTTCGGCAAGCTTCTCCTTGCAACAGGAAGCCGCCCCTATATCCCGCCTGAGATAGAAGGAACAAAGAACAGGGGTGTCTTTGCTCTTCGGACATTGGCGGATGCCAGGGCGATGTCTGAAAGGGCCGAAGGCTCCGACCATGCCGTGATGCTGGGCGGCGGTCTTCTTAATCTCAAGGCATCGTTTGCCTTGCTTGAAAGGGGGCTGAAAGTCACGCTCGTCGTTTACTCGCCTGAAATCCTCTCGCAGCTTATGGAGCCGGAGGATGCGGCATTGATCCGAAGTGCCCTTGACCGTGCGGGGCTTAAGATAATCACCGGCCGGAGCGCCAGAGGAATCATTACGGACAAAAACGGTGTTTCAGGAGTATATCTTGACGACGGGTCCGAGATGCCCTGCGGGATGGTATGCATAGGCAAAGGGGTCAG
>JBAIXS010000350.1:0-1954 GCA_037916395.1 Candidatus Sulfobium mesophilum | reverse complement strand
ATAAATTGGGCCGGAGTTAAAATAAATAAGGATAGATTTCCCGAAAAGGCCGAACTCTCCGGAAGGGGAGGGCGGAAAGCGGCGGATCTACTTTTTAGATAGATGGCTGAGCTGCCGAAGGAAACGTATGTGATTTTGGCGGCTCATTTTTTTTCCGGCGAGCCGCAGAAGGGAGGCAGGAAATGGCCACAGCCGCTGTTAAAGAAGAGATAGATGTCCGCAAATATTGCGAGAACATATACAGGGAGCTTAGCGATATGAAGAAGAAGGCATTCGGTATTGTCTGCAATGTGGAGACGTCGACTGCTGAGGAAGAAGCGCGCCGCGCGGAGTATTTTGAACTTTTCGACCTCGTGGCCTATATTGAGAAAAAGCTTGAGTCACTCACGAAGAAGTGTCCTTCCGACTGGAGGAGGACAAAGGAGGAAATCGAAGGCAGGAGGAAAAAGATTTCCGATGCCCTTGAATGGTGGTATGGGTAAACCGTAAACCTTTGTGTGATTTACTGGCAGCAGCTTAAAGGGGGGGAGATTTTTTCGAAAAAGGCCGATTTTTATGGTATGTTATTTCATTGGAAACTTTCAGTCCTGAAACCCGCAGCGATACATTAAAAGAGGTGGTGCTGTATCAGGGGGAGGCTGCGAAGAAGTCCCACCAGCAGCTTTTCTCGCTGCACAACTCCTGCTATCTTCCGGCAGGAGAGAGCATAGTTCAATCCATTCTTTCGCTCGATCTTCAAGACGTCTCTAAGCTTCATATTTCAGCAGGCTGGGAAGCAATAATTGAAGTTGCGCTGTGGACATTGGGCAGACCCATGATGAGTGATGTCATCTTTCTCCTTAAAAGGGCGGGTGTCAGCGATGATGAAACCGCCCCCTTTAAAAGTGCCGAAGTGGGAGACATTTTCCCGTGGCTTTATTACGGCAACAGGTTCGATGTTCTGAGAAGAATCTGTAATACTGCAAAGACGAGGATAGATTCAAAACTCGAAAGAAAGAAACTCCTCGTCTACTGTCACCTGAGCATGGAAGGCTCTGAGAGAATAGTCGCGAGCAACCTCTGAAGGTGCTGAGACGGCCCGGTCGGGGCTGAAAAGAGAAAGCACTTACATCTGCTGAATCTAATTAGTGTCAAAGAGATGCCGCATTGGACTGTGTTTGAGCGGCTTCAATTTCTCGTATTCCATGCTGTAGGCATGGCGAGAAATTGCCTCGGAGCGGAGCGAGAATGAGCGAAAATACGGTCCAATGTGGATCAATGAATTACCCAAGAAATGCATTTGATGTAGTGACATGCTTCAAAAAACTTTATAATGTCGCAATTTGGTTGTTTAGATGTTAGACCTTCGTTCTTGGACAATATTCTTGTTGGATAATAAATGTCTTACAAAGGTGGCGCAGATAAAGTTTTTTTCCGCATGCCACTGCATCACTATAATGATCTCTCGGTTATAACTTTAAGCAGGCCTGATTTCCAAAATTCAACATCAATTGTGCGGGGATGAATTCGAACGGTAAAAGAAAACGCTCAAAGACAGCCCCCTCCTTTGGCCCAAGCGAGGCATCTCACCGCGGGTGAATCCACTTGTCAGAGGAACGAAGTGAGAATGAGATAGAGAATGCCGTCTCTGCTCAAATTGGGACTTTTTGGTGGTAAATCGGGGATTTTCTTGTCGGGTTCGTTGATTTAAAGGTGACAATCACCGATAATAAAGGCAGTTTTTTCATATAAGAAGGGAAATGCATGAAGAAAGGTATTTACCTTGAAAACACACCGTTGGCCGAGGCCCTGAAACTGTGGGCTGACAAAATAGCCTCGGAGGGGGTCGGACCTCTCGGCGGCGAATCGGTGCCCGCAGCGGATTCCCTTGGCAGAATAACAGCCGGGGCTGTTTTCGCCAAGCTCTCCTCGCCTTTTTACCATTCCTCTGCAATGGATGGATATGCTGTACGTT
>JBAIXS010000349.1:0-5153 GCA_037916395.1 Candidatus Sulfobium mesophilum | reverse complement strand
AAGGAGGAATCTGCTCACTTTGGTAGCTTCGTTAAGACATATCAGAAGCACACCAGTGGCCAGTGGGTCAAGGGTGCCGGTATGCCCCGCCTTTCTGGCCTTAAGAAGCCGCTTAATGGCAGCCACTGCCTGATGAGAAGTTGCGCCAGGGGGTTTATTTAGATTGATTATAAGGTCCATCATAAGTTTTGTTGCAGAGCCACAGAGGACAGGAAGATAAATCTCTTACTTCTTTGAACTGCCAACCGCTTTAAAAAGAATCTCTTTGACAACTTTCAGATCGGCCTTTATTTTAAAGCCCGCCGCGTTTTCATGCCCGCCGCCACCGAATTTTTCTGCAATCCTCGCCACATTCAATCCGCCCCTGGAGCGCAGGCTTGCCTTCCATTGCCCGTTGTCGAGTTCACGCAACAAAACAGCCATCCTGATCGATCCGATCATGCGGGGAAAATTTGAAAAATGTTCCGTATCTTCGGCGTTTGTCCGGGTTTCCCTAAACATATCCTGTGTAACATGTATCACCGCGATCCGGTTTCTAACTTCAAGGGTATTAAGGGCCATCACCAGGAGCCTGAATCTCTTGTAGTCCCAGGACTCGTAGAGATTAATGGCAACAAGGTTCGGATCCGCCCCCATTGCCACAAGCTCGCCGCTTACACGCAGGACGTCGGAAGAGGTATTGCTATATCGGAATGTTCCCGTGTCAACAGCGATGGCAGTATAGAGATTCATAGCAATTTCCCTTGTGAATGGAGTTCGCAAAGTCTTAAGCAGATAAAATATCATGACCCCCGTGGCAGCGGCTTTGTGATCGATCCATTTTATGTCCCCGAAGTTCTTTTCTGTCTCATGATGGTCGATCACAAATGATTTCCTGAAGGGGTATCCCTCTATAGCTGCCCTTGCCGGAGTGTTACAATCTACAAGCACAAGCACCGGGTCCTCTTTTTTTGCATCCTTTAAGCTGGATGAGAACTTGTGATGTCCGGGAAGAAACCGATAATATTTGGGAACGGGATCGCGGCTGAAAATAAATGTCTTCTTCCCCATTGACTCAAGAGCGGACGAAAGCGCCAAGGCAGACCCTATTGCGTCACCATCGGGGTCAATATGTACGGCTATCAGGAAGGCATCCTCACTTTTAAGCGCGGCAAGGAGATTCCTAGGTATCTTCATCGGGGCCCTTTATGTCCTTCAATAATTTATCTATCTTGAATCCATATTCTATTGAAGTGTCCTGCCTGAACTCGATGCTTGGGATAAACTTCATCTTCAGTCTTTTTGTAAGTGAAGACCGAATAAAATACTTCGATGAATTAAGAATTTCGAGCGTCTGTTCTCTGTCTTTTTCATTGAGGATACTAACATATACCTTGGCTAACTTCAGATCGTCACTAAGGTCAACGCCCGTCACCGTTACAAACCCAATCCTGGGGTCCTTCAGCTTATACATTATAATGTCAGCGACTTCCTCTCTGATAAGGTCGCTGACCCTGTCCGAACGTTTATAAGGAAGCATTTTCCACCCGAGCTATCTGGTCCTTGAACTCAATATAATGAGACGGTCATAGTGAGGATTCATAACCGTCATTCCCCGACTTGATCGGGGATTCCAGCTGCCTACGACTTGGAACTCGGCCTGCCCCGGGCTTGATACGGTCAAGCCGGAGTATGACAAACGGGAGAGAAGGCCGGAACACGGGAAAACTCCCGTTATAATTTAGCGGCTATTTTCTCGATGATATAATTTTCGAGGATATCCCCGACCTTAAGGTCATTATAATTCTCTATGAGGATTCCACATTCATAGCCGGTCTGCACCTCTTTGACGTCGTCTTTAAATCTCCTGAGAGTGCTGAGTTTTCCCTCATATACTACTATGTTATCCCTTAAGACCCTGATACCGTCACAGGAGCGCGATATATACCCGTCGATGACATAGCTACCGGCTATCGTTCCCAGTCTCGACACAGGGAAAAGCTGCCTGACCTCTGCCCGGCCAAGCACCTTCTCTTTGAGCGTAGGCTCGAGCATTCCTTCCAGGGCCTTTTTGACATCCTCTATCGTCTCATAGATCACGTTATACAACCTGATGTCGACGCCCTCTTTCTCGGCAGTCTGCGACGCCTTAGTCTCAGGCCGCACGTTAAACCCTATGATAATAGCATTTGATGCGGTAGCAAGCATTACGTCCGACTCGTTGATGCCTCCCACCGACGTATGGATAACCTTCACCTTCACTTCCGGATGATGAATATTTTCAAGTGCGTCCTTGAGCGCTTCTACAGACCCCTGGACATCCCCTTTTATGATGATGTTGAGTTCCTTTATCTGTCCTTCCTTGATTTTTGTGTAAAGCTCATCAAGGGTCAATTTTTTAGCCTTGGCGATCTCAAGAGACCTCTGTTTCTGGAACCTTGCCATGGCGACCTGACGGGCCCTCTTTTCATCTTCCACCACTGTAAATACGTCGCCAGCGGCGGGCACTTCCGAAAACCCAATCACCTCTACAGGTGTCGAAGGACCACCGATCAGAATCCTCTTGCCCGAATCGTCAATCAATGCCCTCACCTTTCCGACATGCACACCTGACAATAAAGCATCTCCGACCCTAAGAGTCCCTGTCTGAACAAGAAGGGTGGCAACAGGACCTCTGCCCTTATCCAGCTTAGCCTCAATAACGGTGCCTTTTGCCTCCCTGTCGGGATTTGCTTTCAGTTCCATAATCTCGGCCTGCAGGAGTATCATTTCAAGCAGGTGTTCAATTCCTATCCGCTTCTTTGCCGAGACCTCCACGAAGATATTGTGACCGCCCCACTCCTCCGAGATAATGCCATGCTCAGAAAGCTCGCTCTTAACTTTTGCAGGGTTGGCCTCGGGTTTATCAATCTTGTTGACAGCCACAACAATAGGTACATTGGCAGCCTTTGCATGATTTATAGCTTCAACCGTCTGCGGCATTACCCCGTCGTCGGCAGCGACAACGAGAACGACGATGTCCGTGACCTTTGCGCCCCTGGCCCTCATAGAAGTAAACGCCTCATGCCCGGGCGTATCGAGAAAAACAATGTCCTTGCCCTTAAGATTTACTTTGTAGGCGCCGATATGCTGGGTTATTCCTCCCGCCTCGGTCTCCGTGACCTTAGTTTCCCTGATAGCGTCAAGAAGTGACGTCTTGCCGTGATCAACGTGTCCCATGATGGTCACCACCGGCGCCCTCGGGATCAGTTTTGTAACATCTTCCTGAACTTCCTCCACCTGCGTCTCTTCTTCCACAGATGCAAGCTCAAGCTTAATCCCGAAACTTTCGGCAACAATTAGGGCGGCATCCGAGTCTACCGGCTGGTTGATGGTAGGCATGTAACCGAGTTCCATAAACTTTTTGATAACATCCGAGAATTTCAGGCCTATAAGCTCGGAAAACTCCTTTACCGTTGTCCCTTCTCTTAGCTTCAGATTCTTCTTTCTGGGCATAGTGGACAGAATCTGTCCCTTCGCTTCCTGTTTCTGGCCAAACCTTCCCCTGTCACCCTTATGCTTGCCGCCCTTTATATCCCATCTCTTGGGTTCTATCTTCCTGATCGCCTGGAAAGCACGCTGAAGGCCGGGCTTGGCCTTGAACTTCTCTATTTTTTCGGCCTCTATCTCTTTCTTGAACTTATCGGGCAGCTTCAAATCTTCTTCTGCCTCGACGGCGGGGAGAGCATGGACCGGGGTTTCTTCCCCGGCAGATGGTTCCCTTTCGGCGGTTTCAGCAGCAAGGCCTTTTGCTTCTTCCTGCACCGGTTTAAGGTCCTCGTCACGATCCTTTTTTGCAGTTACCGGATGTGGCAAAGGGGCTTCTTCTGAAGGGACCTTTTTTTCGCGGGCCTTTCCGGCTTCAGCCTTATGCTCCTTCGCGGCGGCTTTCTGAACCGGCCTCTTCGCCTCAGCCTCAGTCACAGCCGGACCAGTGGCAGTCAGTGCTTTGGTTATTTTTTCCGCGACATCGGCTTCTATGCTTGAGGAGTGCGTCTTGCCTTCTATGCCAAGCTTCAAAAGCTCGTCAAGAACCTCTTTGTTTTGTCTATTTAACTTTTTCGCTAATTCGTATATTCGTACTTTTGACATTGTTTAGGACCCTGGTTGAAAACGTTCTTTGCAAAATATCCGGACGGTCTATGTCCTTGTGTCATTGATCTGGAAATGTTATCATAAAAGACTATTTTTTTGCAATTCTGAAAGGAGGAATCTACAAGTGGCAAGCTGTGTTGCATGCGGAAAGAAGAAATCGGTAGGTAATAATGTCAGTCACGCCAACAACAAGACCAAAAGAAGAATCATGCCCAATCTTCAGAGCACTCGCATCGCTACTGCGAAGGGACAAAAAAGGGCTTACGTCTGTACAAGATGCCTTCGCTCGGGCCTGGTTAAAAAAATCGTATAATGGATAAGGCGGGCTTCCTGCTCGAACCGCTAGTAAGAAGGCTCGGCATCGAGTCCGGCGTCCGCCTGTCACGCATCAAGGCCGATTGGAACATCCTATTTGACAAACCTCTGTCAGAACATATGTCTCCATCAAGACTGGCTGATGGCGAGCTGCTTCTGAACGTCGATTCCCCGGTGTGGGTTCAGCAGCTCAATTTTTATAAGAGTCAGATAACGGCTAAACTGAGCGGATACGGCGTCCGGGGAATCCGCTTCAGGATTGGGAAAGTTTCCACAGTAAAGCCGAATGCCGGAAAAAGCTCAAAACTGCCGGAGCTTTCATCAGATGAAGCCTATTTTATCGAAAGACTGGTTAACACCATAGGCGACGCTGAAATAAGAAATGCTGTGCGCGGCGCAGCTGAAAAATCACTGAGAGCAAAAAAAAAGGAGCAGGCTTAGGCCGCTCCTTTTCTACGTTTTCATTTCTCTATCTTTAACCCACATTATTCATGAACTTCATAAAAGAAGAGACAGAATAAGGCGGGGTATGGTGTTTGAGCTGTTTCTTTTGCCGATATACCGGCAGTATATTTTTCTAGGATCATGAGGCAAAAACCTCGGAACAAAGTGAGAATGAGCGAAAATACTATATCCCGCCCTTTCGCTCCACACGTGGATTAAGCTGATTCAGCCTGCTTTTCATAAATAAGTATCGGTTTGTCCCTCTTTACTATCGTCTCTTC
>JBAIXS010000348.1:0-1888 GCA_037916395.1 Candidatus Sulfobium mesophilum | reverse complement strand
AATCCGGGGCTCCGGCCGCTTCTGCCTTCGGGAAAAGGACCGGCGAGTCAACCTATCTCCTGGACCAGCAGAGAATCCAGCAGGCGCTTGAAAAACCGGATCAGCTCATGACCGATGCCAGGTTTATTCCTAACATAATTGACGGCAGGCAGCAGGGGTTTGTGCTTAGAGAGTTGAAACCCGGCGGTATTTATGCGAGTCTCGGACTCCAAAACGGGGACGTCCTCCTCAGGATAAACGAGTTTAGCATCTCCAGTCCCGACACAGCTCTTCAGGCCATCACCGCGCTCAGAGGGATCGACAGGGCACAACTTGATATCATACGAAACGGCGCCAAGACAACAATGACATATCAGATCAGATAAGCATGGCGCTGCCAAAATCCACCTCTGAATTTGCGCAGGAATGCATCCGGGCGGTTCGGCTGATAAATCCGGCCGCGCGCTATCCATGTTGCGGTATCTGTTGACCAAAGAAGGCATTTTTAATAATATACTTAGACAATGAAAAGACTGAAAAGCCTCGCTCGGCCTTCCTGCATATTTATTATTATTTTCTTTTGGACTCTTATCGTGCCGGCGGGGGGGCAGACCGTCCATGCCACGTCTTCTTCGGAGACAAAGAAGTCCAACAACGTAACATTCAATTTCGTTGATGTTGAACTTCCGGTCATCGCCAAGTTCATAAGTGAAATCACCGGCAAGAATTTCATCTTTGACGAAAAGGTTAAGGGAAAGATTACTATCATCGCGCCCTCCAAACTTTCCATAAATGACGCCTACAGTCTTTTTACATCGGTTCTCGAACTGAAGGGTTATACAATAGTCCCGTCCGGGGTGGATGTATACAAAATAATTCCAGCTATCGAGGCAAAACAACAAGGCCTTCGGATATCAACGGAGGGGATGCCGATCAACGAAAATTACATTGCGAGGCTTGTTGCGCTCAAATATGTCTCAGCCGATGACGCGCTGCGTTTTCTTCAGCCTCTTGTATCAAAGGACGGCCATATTTCGATATTCGGCCCCGGCAACCTTCTCCTTGTGATTGATTCAGGCCTTAACGTGGAAAAGATCCTCTCTCTGGCCGAGCTTATCGACAGGCCTTCGACAGCCGAAATGCCCGAGGTCATTCCACTTAAGTATTCAAGCGCGGATGCAGTCGCAAAGATCCTTAATGAGGGTCTGGGAAAGGTCAAGGCAAGGCCTGGCCCCGGACAGCAATCCTCAATAGAAGTGGCATCGGCGGTTGCGGACCAGAGGCTAAACGCAATTATTCTCTTCGGAGACCGGGGCGGAAGGGAATCCATGAAGGCGCTAATCTCGCTGCTCGATACACCTGCTCCAGGGGCACAGGGAAGGATAAACGTCTACTTCCTGGAAAACGCAGACGCGACCGAACTGGCGAAAGTTCTTGAGGGAATGCTTAGGGGAATGCAGGGGGCGCCTAAACAGCCGGCGGCAACACCCGGGGCTGCCGTAACGCCGTTCGAAGCAGCAGGCGGAATCACGATTACGGCTGATAAGGCATCGAACGCCCTGGTGGTCGTCGCTTCGCCTGCTGATTATCAGAACCTTTCCCAAATTATCAAACAGCTTGACAAGAGAAGAAGGCAGGTCTATGTCGAGGCCATGATTATCGAAGCATCGATGGACAAGCTGCGCAGTCTGGGCGTTCAGTGGAGGGCGTCCGCGACGAAAAACGGACAGCCTATAGTAATAGGCGGTTTCGGCACCATAGACCAAACGGCATTTCAAGGCATACTGCAGGGTCTTCAGGGCGCAACCATGGGAGGGCTCGGAAATTTTCTCAAGGTGCCTTTGACCAGCGTTGGAAGCGACGGATCCATTCAGACAAATATACTTTCTATTCCCGGTTTTGCCGCACT
>JBAIXS010000347.1:0-7793 GCA_037916395.1 Candidatus Sulfobium mesophilum | reverse complement strand
GGGAATAATCTATCTACTATGGCGCTTGCAATATCTCGCCCAAAGGCCTTGAATATAGCCGGAGTAACAAGAAATGTGTATATAGAAATTCCACCAACCCAAAGAGCAAGCATCAGGTTATAAATAGACATGGCCATCTTTTCATGTCTGTTCTTATGATTATGAGTCATAACCGCTTAGTTCCCATTCCGGGCAATTTTACCCTGATCAGCTGTAAATACTATACGGGCATGCAGACAAATATTTCCACCTCTTCCGCTGAAGGCGTAACGGCCTGTATGCATGGTCATCAGCCCCCTACAGACCTCATCGAAAGCAAAATGGTTAGAGAGACCTGCGCATCAGATGCTTTAATGATCCGTGGCTTCAAATTTCCAGGACGGTCCCACCATGTTTTATCCAAAATTTTTAAAAAAAAGTCAGTATATGTTAATATTACATCTTTTACGATATTCTTATTTCTTTCAGTTGCCGGTTTTTTCTGCCTTCGTGCAGCGGCTCTTAGAAATTGAATCGAGGAATTAATAGTGGATCAGGCTATAGCGAAAATGGTATTCGATGAAATCGAAAATGACATTCGAGCCGGTGTACCGGCCGAATATTTCTATTATTATGACAAATTATTCCCATACCCTGTAGCGGCCGCTCAAGTAATCACGATGAACGACGGCGCTCGGTATATTTCCTGGCTGGCATGTGCCCCTGCGCACATTGGCCGTGGGCATGGGAGCGCTCTGTTAAGGAAAATATTGTCACGGTACCGCAGCGAATGGGTGCTTACTCTTCCGTCCCGCAGTGCCGTCGGGTTCTACGAAAAACATGGGTTTCGGCCGCTGGATAACAGCTTATTCGGCAGAAGAGCAGCGTGAGAGTCTTGCTGGAACCAGCGTTTCTTTCGCCGGTCTTCGGAGGTTTGAGTTCAACCGGTAACAAATATTTTTTTGAATGCTATACGTGAAAACCCTCAAAAGAGAGGAGAGTAGATTTTCACAAGAGAACTATTTGACGTTGGTGGAAAATGGTAGTATTTGTAATTTACAAATGTTTTCACAAGCGCGCATAAAAAGACTTTTGGCTGCAATCCTCCTTTTATGTTTTATCGCCCCCGCATTTGCAGGTGACATCACAGTTCCGACTTTCACGAATGAAGATCTGAATAAATATAAATCCAGGGAAAAATCGGCGCCCGAGTCGCAGAGACCCGTAAAGGAGAATAAGAAGGAGCAAGCAAAACGGGAATCGACAAAATGCGAGGTGCCATACGAGCCGGGGACAACTGGCGCAAAAAGGATCATAATTCCCGTGACGATCAACAATTCGCTTACGGTGCCGATGGCCCTTGACACGGGCTCAACAGGAATGATTATTTCTATAGCACTGGCCGGCAAACTCGGCCTTTTTAAGAAAGATGAAGGCAGACTTCTTTCAGAGGTCAAGGGTATCGGAGGAAAAGACGTCGCGATTATTACGGTCATTGACACGGTCCAGGTTGGAAAGGCAAAAGACGAGTTTATCCCCACTACGGTAACCCTCACGCCTTTCACGGGGGAGGGGTTCGAGGGTCTTGTAGGTATGGATTTTATGACAAAATACTCCGTTCAAATAGACGCTAAAAAACATGTACTTGTGTTCGGGGAACTTTCTCCGCAGGAAAATATGCCTGGCGGACATGATGAAGAGTGGTGGAGGAACACCTTTTATCAGTTTGCTTCAATACGATCGGAATGGAAAAGGTTAAGGGACTATCTCAATAAATTGCAAGGCAATACTGTGACATCGGCAGAAACTGGAATTATCCATGACATCAGCGAATTACGCCCTTTTGCCAACCGCCAATACAAGGAAGCTGACAAACTGATGAACAAGCTCCATAATTACGCAGTTGAGCATATTGTCCCAATGGAATGGCGAGAGTACTGAGTGTACACAAGAGGATTGATGTGTCAGACCTCCTGGGCGATTGAATGCCTTCACCGGGAAGGCCACCCACAAAAACAGCGATTTTGTTCAGCGTCATAATCTTCTAACCTTTTCGGGCCTCAAAAATGGTTGCGATGCCGAATGTCATTGAATGAACAAAAACATTCCTAAACCCGCAGGACTCCAAAACACGCCCGAACTCTTCAGAGGAAGGGAACGCCTTAATCGACCTCGGCAGATAATTATAGGGCACCTCCGTCTTTAGCACCTTCATAGCAATGAAAGGCATCACCTTGAAGCAATACAAATTATAAAGCGGCTTGACCCAACGGTTCTCAGGAGGGGTGAGTTCAAGGCAGCAAAACCTCCCCCCCGGCTTAAGGACCCTGAAGGCTTCCTGCAACGCAGCGGTGGTATCGGGGATGTTTCTCATTCCGAAAGAAACCGTTACAACGTCGAACGAATTGTCAGGGAAACTGAGTTTTTTTGCGTCGGAAAGAGAAAAACAGAGTTCAGGAAGACTGCCCGAGAGTTTCTTCTGCGCCTCGCAAAGCATCTCTTTGCTGAAATCAACGCCATTGACCGATCCTCTTTTGCCTACCTTTTTTGCAAGCAGCAAAGCCAGTTTTCCTGTGCCGGTGCAGACGTCGAGGACCCTCTCCCCTCCCTTTAGGTCAAGCATTGAAACAAGCCGCCTTCGCCATCCCTGATCGAGGCCGAAACTGAAAAAAGAACTCAAGAAATCGATTTCCGAAGCTATCGACGCAAAAATGGCCTTTATGAACGTATCTCTGTCACTCTGGGAAGTATTTCCGGCCGCTCCTTCCTTTTCGGCATCGCCCGAAGTATAAAGATTTCGATATCCCCCGGGATTCGGCTGATTCAAAGGATTATCATTTGCCGCCATCGCCGCGTCTCCTTCCTTGACTGCCTTTATTGATCAATAGCACCGTTATTATTCTCTCACGAAATGCATATTATTTCATCCATTTTTTGATCAAAAACTTTCCCTTGTACCATAAACAACGCCGAACCTGCCTATGACTTTTTTTGCGGAAGATATGTTATATTTAACCAAAGGCAGTGGCGTAGCAGCAAAAGGACGCAATGCTTCGTGGCTGAAAAACTGCTCATAGTTGAAGATGAAGATACCCTCTGTGAGTCTTTGCAGAGAGTATTTATTAGGGAAGGCTATGAGGTGGATGTAGCTGGCAGTGCCGAGTCGGCCTTTGAACTCCTTAATGTAAAATCATACGACCTCATCATAACGGATATCATTCTCCCGGGCATAAGCGGCATTGAACTCCTTTCCAAGTACAAAAAGCGGAATCCGGCTCAAAAGGTAATAGTCATAACGGCGTATGCGTCCCTCATGACGGCGGTCGAGGCTATTAAGGCTGGAGCTTCTGATTTCATCATCAAACCTCTCATGCATGATGAAATGAAGCGATTAGTCAGACTGGCCCTTGACAAGCCGGGTGGTTAACAGCTCTTAGGGAAGAAGTAATGCGGAATGATTACTAAAGAAGCATTCACCCTCCTAAAAAAAACCCCGCCCTTCAGCCTTCTCGATGAAACAACCCTCAGGACTATTGCCAGGGAAATGTCGCTGGAGTATCACCCGAAGGGTCGCGCCATACACTATCAGGGCGGCCCGGCGGCCGAATATCTCAGCATAATAAAAAGCGGGGCTGTTAGGATATCTCTGAAGACTGCTGCCAGTGAAGAGTTGCTCATAGATTACATGACTGCCGGAGATTTCTTCGGCATGCGTTCTTTTGTCTGCGGAGACATATCACGCGACAATATCGTAGCTGTCGAAGACACATCATGCTACCTCATAAAAAAAGAGACTGTGCTCAAGCTGATGAAAACGAACGCGGAGTTCTCTGCTTTTTGCGTAAGGTCATGGCTGAAAAAGCTCATGGATATGACTTACAGGGAGATACACGACCGCACCTTGCTTCACGGAGCCGGAGACAAACTCCTTTTCACGCACACTCTAAACGATCTCGCAACAAAAAAGGTAATTACGGCCTCTGAGGATATCTCGCTAAAGGACGCTGCAGAGATAATGGCGACCAACAGGATCAGTTCACTTATTCTGGTTGACCCCGCCGGGCTGCCGTCCGGAATGATTACGGACAGGGACCTCAGAAACAGGGTGGTTTCCAAAGGCAGGGACCTTGGCGGGAGAGTGGGCGACGTCATGAGCGTTACCATCATAAAAGCGGAAGCCGGGGATTATTGTTTTGAGGCGTTATTAAAAATGATACGCTACAACATACACCATCTGCTTGTCGTCGACAACGGGGAGCTTAAGGGAATAATCACAAGCCACGATCTCATGCTCCTGCAGGGAAGTTCGCCCCTGTCCATTTCAAAGGAGATAGAGGACCAAACTACCATAGACGGTCTTTTGCCTGCATCAGGAAAAATTAACAGGATAATAACCAATCTCATAAAGGAGGGGGCAAGGGCAGGCGACATAGCGAGGCTTATTACGGAAGTAAACGACAGACTCCTGAAGAAGGTCCTTGAAATCACGGAATCCAGGCTGGGTCCGCCGCCCCTTCGTTACTGCTGGATTGTATACGGCAGCGAAGGCCGGAAAGAGCAGACCTTCAAGACGGATCAGGACAACGCTATAATCTATGAAGACCCAAACGGCAGCGATGAAACTGCCCGGGCCTATTTTTCTGATCTCGCGGGCCAGACGAACAGCGCCCTTGCGAAGTGCGGGTTTCCTCCCTGCAATGCTGATTATATGGCAAGTAATCCTGAATGGCGTCAGCCACTGCATTTATGGAAGACATATTTCTCCAGTTGGATCAACACCCCCACTCCGGAGGCGATTCTCCGCTCACTTATATTCTTTGACTTCAGGGGCATCCACGGCGATATCCTGCTTGCAGAAAGACTCAGGGCCTTTCTGGGCCACGAGGTCAGGGGTAAAAAAATGTTTCTTGCACACATGGCGGCATTAGCGGCACAGAACAGGCCGCCCATTGATCTCTTCGGCAAATTCAGCTGCGAAAAAAAGGGTCCTCATAAGGGCCAATTCAATATCAAGATAAACTGTCTCTGCCCGATCATCGATACAGCCAGACTTGCCGCACTCGAAACAAGGTTGTATCAAACTTCAACTATTGAGAGACTCAGAGGATTAAAAAACAGGCCTGCCACAGTGGGTGAATTCTCCGAGGAGCTCGGAGATGCATTTGAATTTCTAATGTCACTAAGGCTCAGGCATCAGTTTGAGCAGATTCAGGAAGGAGCTGAGCCGGATAACTTTATAAATCCGGATCATCTCAGAACCATGGAGAGGACTTTGCTGAAGGAAACCTTTAAACTTATCCTGGCCGCTCAGGAAAAAGCACTAAAGAAATATAATTCCTGGCTGATAAGGTAATTTAAGCGTTTTAGGTGATATACTGGCAATAATCGCCATGTTTATTGCCAGATTATTTGGGAAACACTCGCCGAGGCTTGGCGGGCTTGATATTCTCAAATTTATCGGACCCGGGTTTCTCGTGACCGTGGGGTTTATCGACCCGGGCAACTGGGCCACGAACGTTGCTGCAGGCTCCTCCCATGGTTATGCTCTCCTGTGGGTAGTCACTCTTTCCACTGTCATGCTTGTCATTTTGCAGCATAATGCAGCACACCTTGGGATAGTCACCGGACTTTGTCTTGCCGAATCATCCACGAAGTTCTTCGGGAGAGCGGCGAGCAGGCTTTTTCTTGCAAGTGCCCTCGCCGCAGCGGTATCGACCGCTATGGCAGAGGTGCTGGGCGCAGCAATAGGACTGAACATGCTGTTTCATATTCCCATCAGGGCCGGCGCACTGATCAACGCACTTGCCGCGGGGTACCTGCTCTTTTCAAACAACTACAGAAAACTTGAAAGATGGATCATAGCCATAGTATCGATCGTCGGATTTTCATTTCTGTTTGAGTTAAGTCTGGTTAATGTCGGGTGGAATGAGGCTGTAAGAGGCTGGGTCATGCCCGCGGTCCCGGCTCGCTCGGTTGCCCTTGTGATGAGCATACTCGGCGCAGTGGTCATGCCGCACAACCTCTTCCTCCACTCTGAGATCATTCAGTCCAGGAAACTGAACCTCGAGGGTGACGAAGCCATAACAAAACAGCTCAAATATGAATTTACCGATACACTCTTTGCGATGCTTACAGGATGGGCCATAAACAGCGCCATCATCATCATGGCCGCCTCGGTATTTTTTACCCGCGGTATCGCCGTTACAGACCTTGCGCAGGCTGACGCAACCCTCAGACCTCTTCTTGGCGGAGCAGCAGGCATAATCTTCGGTGTGGCGCTTCTTCTTTCGGGGTTTTCTTCATCTGTGACAGCGGCTATGGCAGGCGGAAGCATCTTCGCCGGAATATTCAGCGAGCCCTTCGATATTTCTGACACCCACTCCCGAACGGGCGCCGCGCTGGCGCTCGCAGGAGCGATCGCAGTCGTCTTTCTTCTTGAGGACTTTTTTCAGGGTATCATCTGGAGCCAGATAATACTAAGCATCCAACTGCCGTGGTCGGTCTTTTCTCTTGTAAGCCTTACCTCCTCCCCAAGGGTAATGGGAAAGTTCTCAAATTCTCCCACAGACAATCTTCTTTTATGGTCGACCGCGGTTATTGTCTCGGTTTTAAATATCATGCTCTTTGCAAGCATGTTATGACCTAAGGCATAAGAAATGCCAGATGGTCAAAACTGGGCCTCTAAAAAGAAAAGCGTATACCTCTTTTTATCCTGATCATTTTTTGGCTTCATCGGTAAAGAAATGCACAAGGACCTCCCCGTCTTTCGGCGAAAGGTCAAATTTCAAACAGGCATTTTCAACCAGTTTGAACAAACTGGTTCCGGGATGCTCCTGGCGCTCATCCGATATCCACTTTATCGCCCTTCTCAATTGTTCACCCTCAGGAAGAATATTACCCATGTTCCTTACCTCCAAGAAATTTATTTTCCCTGATGCCTATTCATCAGACCCGGGAAATATCCCGGCACATTCTTTTTATATTTAACGTATTCCTCGCCGAAGCGGGTGAGAAGCTCTTTTTCCTCCAAAGGTATGACTGCCGCGTTTATGACAATGAAGTCAAGCACTGCCGCGACCCCAACGGCAATCACCCCGGTAAATAAAAAAACACCAACCAGCATAAGCGTATGAGAAAGATAAGTCGGATGTCTGACAATAGAAAAGGCTCCGCCGGTCACAAGCCCGCCGGCTGAATTCGCGGACACCTCCGGAACTCCCATGAGTCCCCAAAGACCCAGTAGTCTGGCGGTCCAGATTTGAAGTGCCGTGCCTGCTGCAAGGACAATCAGCCCCACAACGCGAATTAAGAAGTACATGTCAAGCCTGTTATGGAGCAGGAAGGCCCGGTTGAGATAGATCAGGTACGCTATAGGCGGCCAAAGAAGAACGGGCATTACATACGTCTTCAGGCCCAGCTTTTTAAAAAATCCTGAAAAACAGTGAACTGGTATCCAAAACAGCGGGATGACCGGCCATATTGCAATGGTGAGAAGCGCGATAAGATCGGTCAAGTTCCCTCAGCGATAAAACATTGCGGGTCATCGGCGAGAAAGTCAGCATCACCTTTCGCAAGTGAACAGGCATACGCGATAGCCCTGCATCCCCTGCATCCCGACCATCTGCCGCATCTGCCACACCGGCCTCTGTATCTTCTTTTGTCTCTGAGCGCATCAAGAACAGGCGACGTAGCCCATACTTCACGGATCCTGTCCTTCCTTACATTCCCGATCGGAACGAACAAACGTCTGCAGGGTACTATCGTACCATCTGGGAGAAAAGTCAGCCCTGAAATACCGGCGGCGCATCCGCTTG
>JBAIXS010000346.1:0-3550 GCA_037916395.1 Candidatus Sulfobium mesophilum | reverse complement strand
AAGACGAGGACTTCCATATGAAAGTGAGAGTCAGCAATTCCGTTTACAGGAGGTGTCAACGCAAATGCTGACTATTGCATCTCAGTACCCCTTCGATATCCCTGTTGATACACTTCTGTCCCTGTTGTTTCACTTCTACGCGTGTTCGAGTGAGTTCGCGGCTTTTTTCACAGCACATTAAGCTCCTCATGTGCATAGATAGATAACCAGGTAATATCTCCCGGTTCAAGCTCACAATCAACGTTTACCATGTATGTTATCGCTCTGAGCAATGTGCCTAATTTGCCGACTGCAGCATAATTGCCGTCCACCTCCCCGACTGCGAGACGGAGAATGTGAGTTTTTTTATCATCTGTCGGTGCAATATCCTTCGCCTTTTCGGCTATTTGCTGTGTTCTTTAAGCTTTTTTTTTCATATTCTATTTCCTTTCAAATTGTAACCTTTTTTGTAACCCTCAACCCTACCCACTGCAATTTTCCTCAACTGTCTACAACAATGATTGAGCGAAGAAAAAACAAGCAGGGGTAGGGGTTTGACTGATATTTCAAGGGGTTCTGAGAAACTGACATATAAGCCTTTTAACGTCCTCAAAATCCGGTGGGGGCAACCCCGTGTCGGTTCGATTCCGACCACCGGCACCATATTTTTCGATGGCTTATCCCCCGTCCGACTCATGTGTCAATTCCTCCATGCCGTTTTTCTTCATATATCCAACAGGTGCGTTCCCGGCAAGCCGATAGGTTCCCATCGCCTGGAGACCTTGCAGTATTCTGCGGACGTGGTAAGATTGGGAACAAGGTCGCAGGAACGATCCAAAAAAACATTAGGAGGCTGATATGAAAGGGAACGAGAAACTTATTAAGACGCTGAACTCGCTGCTTTCAGACGAATTGACCGCCATCAACCAGTACATGCTTCATTCGGAGATGTGCGATAACTGGGGGTATGGGAAGCTGCACCAGTCTGTGGAAAAGCGGGCTATAGACGAGATGAAACATGCTGAAAAGCTGATCGCGAGAATACTTTTCCTGGAAGGCATTCCCATCGTGAGCGATCTTAAGAAGATGCACATCGGGGCTGAAATTCCCAAGCAGCTTCAGAACGATCATGCATTGGAAATGGCTGCAATAAAGGCTTATAATGACGCAATCGTTCTTGCCGGCGAAGTTGGTGACTTTGCCACGCGTGACCTGCTGCAGGACATTCTCAAGCAGGAGGATGGACACATTGACCAGATTGAGGCATTCACGGACCAGATCAAACAGATGACGCTGGCGGTGTTCCTCTCTACTCAGACATCCTGACAGCCGCGAAGTGACAGATGATGATACAGACCTGAAAGCCCACTTGGGGCTGAGCTCGGCCGAGGCTGGGAAGAGGCTCGACCAGTTCGGTCCGAACCGGATATATAGACCCCAACCGGTAAGCTTCATCGGCATCGCGCGCCATGAGGTGACGGAGCCGATGATCCTCCTTCTCCTCGTCGTCGGTCTTCTCTACAGCATCTGGGGCAGGATCGAAGATGCGATCACGATCTTCCTCGTCATATCCGTCCTCATCTCGGCAGAGGTCTACAATGAATATCGCGCAAAGAAGGCGATAGCCTCGCTTGCAAAGGCAGCTGCGCCGAAGGCCAGGGCGATAAGAGATGGCCGGTTGACGGAAATAGATACAGAAGATGTGGTCCCGGGAGACCTTCTTGTCCTGGCTCAGGGTACGAGGATCGCAGCCGACGCCCTAATCGTCAAGGCTGCCTCGCTTCAGACTGATGAATCAGCACTGACAGGTGAATCATTTCCTCAGGACAAAGAGGCGGGCGAGAAGGCTTATGCAGGGACGACCGTCCTTTTTGGAGAGGGCGAGGCTGAGGTTATTTCCACAGGCGGAAAGACGCGGCTGGGCGCAATCGCCTCAGAACTGAAGACGATAAGGCCTCCAAAGACACTGCTTCAGATTGAGATGAAGTCCCTCGTCGACAAACTCGTATATATTGCGATCTTTTTTTCAACGCTGATACCGGTCATCGGCATCTTTCGCGGGCAGGACCTGAAGACCATGGTCCTCACCGGCCTTTCGCTCTCCTTTGCCACGATACCAGAAGAACTGCCGATCATTATTACGATGGTGCTGGGACTCGGCTCCTATACACTCTCCAGGCACAATTTGCTCATAAAAAAACTTCAGGGTGCGGAAACTCTCGGCAATGCCACCGTTATCGTCACCGACAAGACCGGCACACTCACCCGAGGTGAGGTAAGGATATCGTCTATCTATCCGGACGGCAGCGAAGCAGAAGTCCTTGAAGCTGCATATGGCGCGCTCACCGAATTCGTCCTCACACCAATGGAGGCAGAAATAAGAAAAAAAGCTAAAGAATCCGGCGCAGACAAGAGAATGCCCGATCTTTTCAGACAGAGAAATTTGGGGGAAGGAGGAAGAAGAACGAAGACAGTTATACGGAAGAGCGAACATATTTACCGTATGTTTATGATGGGCGCGCCGGAGGAAGTTCTTGCGTCCTGCGGCAGGCCTTCGGAGGAGATTCAGGCGAACCTGATCGAAAAATCCTCAGTGGGAAGGAGGGTCATCGCGGTTGCATCCAGGGTGCTCCCCGCCGAGCAGGAGAATCTGCCATTTTCGGAGATAGAGAGGGATTTGGAATTCTGCGGACTGATAGGTTTCGAGGACCCCCCGAGAGAGGGAGTAAAAGAAACTATCTCGGCCACAGCCGGGGCCGGTATAAGGACGATAATGGTGACCGGAGATCATCCTTTGACTGCTGCCTTCACAGCTAAAAAGATCGGCATACCGGCCGATAAGGTCCTTGAAGGGAAAGACCTGGACGAATTAACCGACGAAGAATTAAGCGAGCCGGTAAGCTTCATCTCTGTCTTTGCCAGAACGACGCCCGAACACAAATACCGCATCGTAAAGGCCCTTCAAAGAAGAGGCGAGGTTGTAGCTGTCACCGGCGACGGCATCAATGATGTGCTGGCGCTGAAAGGCGCAGACATCGGGATTGCCATGGGCATTAGAGGGACAGACGTCGCCAAAGATGCCGCAGACGCGGTTTTGGCTGATGACGACTACATCACCATAACCCGCGGAATATTCGAAGGTAGGAAGTTCTTCGACAATCTGCAAAAGGGCATAACCTATTATCTTGCAGTCAAGGTCGCCCTCATCATGATCTTTCTTCTGCCGGTTCTGCTCGGCATCCCTCTGCCTTTCAGTCCCATCCAGATAATCGTAATAGAGCTTTTCATGGACCTCGCGGCATCCGCGGGATTTGTCGCGGAGGCTGAAGAAAGAAATCTCTTCCTGCGTCCGCCCCGCAATCCTAAAGAGAAGGTGCTATCGGCTGCTGCGATAGCCGATTTTTTCCAGAAAGGGCTGGCACTGTTTGTTGTAGTCCTCGGCGCCTATTTTTATGCTTTACACAAAGGACTTTCTCTCAGGGAGACACAGACCTTCGCTTTCTGTGCCTGGATCTTCGGCCACATCTTTCTTGCTGTTGTTTCCAGGTCGAAAACAGAGCCCGTATTTTCC
>JBAIXS010000345.1:0-1517 GCA_037916395.1 Candidatus Sulfobium mesophilum | reverse complement strand
GAGAAATTGAAACCGCTCGAAGACAGTCTCCTCCTTTACAATGTGCAATACCAGGAAAAAGTTTGTCAAAAGTCCGAGTTAGCTTCGTGTACTATGCGCTCAGCAAGATGCGTTGCTATAATAGATGGCATGAAGGACATGCTTGGAAGAAATAACGTGATCTCCGCCGAGGCTGCGCTCAGGCTTTTGCTTGAGAGTCTGCCGCAAAAGTTGCCGGATAAAATACACGTCTCTATTGGAGACTCACTCGGGATGATATGCGCCGAGGACATAAGGTCATCTGAAGACCTGCCCCATTTTGCACGCTCGACCGTGGACGGGTACGCGGTTTTGGCCGAGGATACCTTTGGCGCTTCGGAATCCATGCCGGCCTATGTGACCCTCTCAAAGGAGATTTTTATGGGGGAGAGCCCCGACATCGTTCTTTCCAGAGGCGGCGCCTGCAAGATTCCTACTGGCGGTATGCTGCCAAGGGGAGCTGATTCAGTAGTGATGTTTGAACATGTCCAGAATGTGGATGAGACAATGATTGAAGTTCTCAGACCTGTGGTGCCTGGAGAAAATGTGATTCAGCCCGGGGAGGACGTAAAGAAGGACGAGCTTGTAATCCCTATTGGCAGAAAAGTAAGACCCCAGGATATCGGCGCCTGCGCCGGTATCGGCATTATGGAACTGGTAGTCTATAAGGGACTCAGGGCATCTGTCATCTCATCCGGTGATGAGATCGTGCCGGCGGCAGAGTCGCCGGCCATGGGACATGTCAGGGATATCAACTCATATGTCCTGGCTGCAATGCTTTCCGAAGCGGGCGCTGTGCCGCTCAGGAAGGGCATTTTCGGAGACGATTACGCGGTTTTGCGATCTGCCATCGAAGGTTCACTGGATGATTCTGACCTCATCATTCTTTCAGGAGGGACTTCGGTCGGCGCAAAAGACATGATAGCAAGGATTATCAATGATATAGGCAATCCCGGCGTTATATTCCACGGCGTCTCTCTGAAGCCTGGCAAGCCTGTGATAGGAGGCCTTATAGGTGAAGTTCCCCTGTTTGGTCTTCCCGGCCACCCTGCGGCCGTCAGCGTCTGCTTCGATGTTTTTATTAGGCCTGTCGTGGCCCGGCTGTCCGGGCTTCGTGACAGGCTCGGGGGATATGCTGCAAAAACGGTAAGGGCAAGACTTGCGAAGAATGTTTCTTCATCTCAGGGCAGGGAAGAGCATATTCGTGTGATGATAGAAGAAAGAGCGGATGGGCTTTGGGCCATGCCTGTACTTGGGAAATCAGGACTGATCGCTACCCTCGTGAAAGCAGACGGCACATTCGTAATTCCTCTTCATATTAATGGCGTGGAAGCCGGAGAAGTTGTTGAAGTAAGACTTTTTTAAGACTTGATGAAGATCGTCATACTCACAAGGACAGGGTTCCATCATACAAGCTTCATAAACCGGCTCCAGGACAAGTTCGAAATATCATGTGTCGTCAGAGAGGCTTATCCTGAGTCTCGCAGGGTAAACGGATT
>JBAIXS010000344.1:0-7697 GCA_037916395.1 Candidatus Sulfobium mesophilum | reverse complement strand
GCATTCAGGGCCGGGGAACACGTCACAGCAACTGCGTCCCACGGCATCTTCCTTAGTCCTGCCGATGAGGTTCAGAAACATATTGTTTACTCTCAGTATCTTGAAATTCTCATCGATTACGCACATGGCATCTGCAGCCATATCGAATATGCGTTCCATTTCCAGATATGCAAGCTTCATCCTTTGTTCTGTTCTTTTCCTGTCGGTAACGTCCCGAAGGTGCTCTATTACGTGAGAAATATTTGCATGCTCATCGCGGATAGGATAGGTGTAAATCTCGACCCAGATTTCCCCGCTGTCATGCAAATTAATAATCTTATCTTTTGCGCAGGGGTCGCCCGAACGAAATGTCTTTTCAACAAGACAATCCTTACATCTTGTGTCATTGTCGTAAATCACTTCGTGGCATTTCGCGTTTCTCAAATCCTTAAGGGGAATTTCTCTCATCTCCGCATAAGCTTCATTGGCTTTTACTATCCTGTATTCCCGGTCAAGAATTATGAAAGGGTCGCGTATGCTGTCGAGGGCCATGCCGACAAAGTCTTCTGCCCTGACAGACCGCTTATTACCCTGCCCTTCCTGGATATCACGCGGACTTGCTGTCGGGAGCGACTTGCAGACAATACCGGAAAAGGCATCGGAAGGCACATCGGGTTCAGCGTACTTGGAACTGACAATCGGACCGGACTCTCCTGCCGCGCTTTTTGCAGGGTCCCGCAAAAAAATCGAAAAACGCCTGTAATGAAGTCGCCAGAATAAAAAAACTGCCACTAAAAAGGTCAGACAGAAAGAGACTACTGGAAAAAGTGTTTTATTAAGAATTGCCTTATTCATCTGCTTGTAAGTACGGGAAAATGAAAAAACTGTTTCTACCCATCCAAGGACCCGCTGGGTTCGGGGGTGAAAATGACATTCAGCCGCAGAACATGAGGGTTCATTATAAATTGGTTCCGAAAAGACGAGATCCCTGGATTTGCCTTTATCCTGTATGCGCCAATCCCTCTTTTCCGATAATGTCCCAGTTGCCACGCCGTGATCGTCATGGCAGCCTGAACATGTTTTCGTGGTTGGACCCGGGCCTGCATAGCTTTCTTTCGGCACCGATGAATAAGCGACTCTCCCTTTGCCGTCGAATATCCTTATTGTTTCAATATTAGCGCCGTCCGCCAGGTTCTGTACCGTATTTTGAATTGACTCTGGACTGCGGTGCAGCATCTGGTAGCTAACGCTTTTTGTGATGAGATTGGAAGAAGCGGCTATAAATTCTATGGCTTCCTCCATGAGGCGCCTTTTTTCATAATAAGCGATTACGGCAAATATAGTCCCCGATCCGAAGATAATAATGAAAAGGACGGCCGAAACCAGCCTTATTATTGCAGAATTAGTTAATGAATCCGGATACTTTTTAAAAAGCAAAAAAAGTTTCCTTTCCCCATAAGGCAACCCTTGCGTTTGTTATTACAGACATTGCCATAAGGATTAGACCTTATTTTATATTTACTACACATAGGGCTTAGCTGTATAGTACGATTTAATAGCGGTAAAATAGGGAATAAAAATAGCGCATTTAACCACTTGCTCCCCCGTAAGACAATAGCAGGACATAATAAAGCGGCGGATTCCAGCTGAATGGAACAGCACCTTGTCAGGAGTCTCTGATAGCCTGGTTAAATATTTAAATGCCGAGGAGTTACAAAACAGCTGAAGATAAATTAGATTGTTCGGTTCGCTCTTCTTTTTTCTCTTCCGTCTCGTTCCTTCTGCGCGGAGATGCCAGAGCTTCGAATACGCCTGCAACCGCTGCAATGGCCATAATCCCGCCGATGAACCCCCATACCTTTATACTCATGCCTTTACTTTATCATGATAGAAGCCGCCGTTCAATACTCATGCTGTTCATAGGTTTTTTCAACTTTCCCCCTGCCGCCAACTCACAGTCCCATAAATTACACGCATTTGCAAAAAGCCTTGAAAGACTTATAATGCACTCAAGGAGGAGGGCACATGAAAAAGAGCGGTCTGTTCACTATTGTTCTCACGCCTTGATTAAGGGGACAATAGAAGTCCGTTAAAGTCAGGGGAGAGCGGCCTGAATCGACTGAATGAACATACATCGGAAAGCCTAAATTTTAAGGAGAGCAGATGAAGGAAATAATGATATTCTTTCTTTCGGTGGCAATTGCAGGCTGCGCAGGAGCCGGTAAATTCCCACAACCCGGTCAGTATTCTGAAGGGAAACACCTTGTAAACGTCACCCGCCTTACATTTGACGGCGACAACGGCGAGGCATATTTCAGTCCTGACGGAACTCAGCTAATTTTTCAGTCGAACCGCGGCGGCTATGGCTGCGACAAAATCTGGGTTATGAATATCGACGGTTCAAACAAACATATGGTCAGTCCGGACCACGGCGCAAACACCTGCTCCTTCTTCTTCCCTGACGGCAAGAAAATCATCTTTGCCTCAACGAGCCATCTCCTTGGCGCATGTCCGCCAAAACCGGAAACTCCACGCGGCGCATACTATGCATGGCCGCTTTATCCGTACAATATTTTTACCGCGAACCCGGACGGATCGGGACTTAAGAAAATCACGGACAATGATAAATACGATGCAGAACCGGTCATATCTTCGGACGGAAAAAAAATCGTCTTCGGGTCGCAGCGGGACGGCGACTTCGATGTTTACGTGATGGATGCAGACGGCTCGAATATCAAGAGGCTTACTGACCGGGTCGGGTATGACGGCGGACCATGGTTCTCTCCGGATGGAAAAAAAATCGTATGGCGGGCATGGTATCCTGAGTCGCCGGAGGAAAAAGCTCAGTGGCATGAATGCATGGAAAAAAATTATATACTGCCGGTTGCCCTGGACCTTTGGGTAATGGATGCCGACGGCTCCAACAAGACGCTGTTACTCCATAACGGCGCTACGAACTTCGCACCTTCCTGGCATCCTGACGGCAAGCGCATCATCTTTTCGAGCAACATGGATGATTGGCATCAGGACATCGGAAAGTATGGCCACAATTTCGAACTCTACCTCATCAATGCCGACGGGACCGGCCTTGAGAGGATTACGAACAATACTGTATTCGATGGATTTCCGATGTTTTCTCCGGACGGAAAAAAGCTTGTCTTCTGTTCAAACAGAAATCCCGACAAGCCCAGAAATACCGATGTCTTTATCGCTGACTGGAAGGAATGAATTTCAAAGTCAGAATGGCTTATCTTATCCGAACAGCCTGCGTTATCCTGGTTATCCTTTTTCCTGCACTCTCCAGGGCCGAGAACTATCGGCCTAAAGCAGGACCGCTTAACCATAATCTTAGGATAGTGCTGGTCCCTGAGAAAGGGAGCATTACAGCTAAAGACACAATCACCCTTTCCCCGGACTCCGCTTCCGAACTCCATTTCCTTCTTCATCCCGGACTTAATCCGCGCTCCATGACTGACGGGGTGCGAATCACTCACACTTCCGGCAGGGAGCCCGGCGCAGAATCCTACGCCGTGCATGTACCGGCCGGGACAAAAACATTTTCTCTTTGGTATGAGGGGAAAATATCCCATGCTCCGGAACCAGTCGGTAAAGAGCAGGCCCGCGGCTTCAGCGATTCGCGCGGGATTATATCAAGCGAAGGCGTGTATCTCACCTCCGGATCTCTTTGGTATCCGGATTTCGGCGAAGCGCTTCTGACATTTGCTGTTGAGATTGAACTTCCTCAAGGCTGGAATGCCGTCAGCCAGGGCGAACGCACGGCATACCAAAAAACAAAAGAAGGCGTGAAAGTGAGATGGCAATCAAGCGACCCTCAGGACGGTATTGTCATTGCGGCGGCGCGTTTTCAGGAGTACGAGGACACTTCCGGGAACGTCCGTCTTATGGCCTTTTTGAGGAAGGCGGACCCGGAACTCGCCAGAAAATATCTCGATGCTGCATCGCGTTATATAAAGATGTACGACAGCCTGATCGGACCATATCCGTACAAGAAATTCGCCCTTGTCGAAAATTTCTGGGAAACCGGCTTTGGATTTCCCTCATTTACACTTCTCGGACCACAAGTGATCCGTTTGCCGTTTATCATCAACTCCTCCTACCCTCATGAGATACTTCATAACTGGTGGGGCAACGGCGTCTTCCCTGATTACGAAAAAGGAAACTGGTCAGAGGGACTCACCGCTTACCTTTCAGACCACCTCATAAGGGAACAACTGGGAAGCGGGTCTGAGTACCGGCTTACAACGCTCCAGAAATACAGGGACTATGTATTAGAAGAGAAGGACTTCCCGCTTACCGACTTCCGCTCACGCCACAGTTCCTCTTCGGAGGCGATCGGGTATGGAAAGGCTCTAATGTTTTTTCACATGCTTAGGCTTGAACTTGGCGATAAGATTTTCCTCAGCGCTCTTCGGAAATTCTACCGTGGGTATCTGTTTAGGTTCGCTTCGTACGGCGATCTTAAGAAAAGTTTTGAGGTGGTATCAGGGAAGAATCTCGATGCCGAGTTCGATCAGTGGGTCTCAACTGCTGGTGCCCCCGAGATAAAGATAGAAGGCATTGAATTGGAAAAAGGCGGCTCAGGGTATCATGTTTCGGGCAGACTCCGGCAGATTCAACCGGGGAAGGCTTATCGCCTGCATGTCCCTGTTTCAGTAACAATGGAGGGAAAAGATATAGCTTTTCAGGCAGTGGTAGTGATGGATTCTAAACAGCAGAATCTCCGGTTCGATCTGCCTGCAAGGCCGCTGAGGATCGATGTCGACCCTGAATATGATATTTTCAGGAGGCTTGACCGAAAAGAGATGCCACCGGCAATATCGCAGGCATTAGGCGCAAAGAAGATGCTGGTGGTTCTTCCGGAATCGGCAAAGAAAGCTCAGGGCGATGCATACAGACGATTGGCAGAAGCACTTCGTTCATCAGGCCCGGACGAGGTAGAGGTAACGACCGATTCCGCCTTGAACGAACTGCCCCTCAACCGAAGCATCGCCATACTTGGGTGGGAAAACAGGTTTTCACCGGTAATTTCCAGGGCGCTGGAGCGGTATGGCGCTTCTGTCAGGGAAGAGAAAGTCCGGATAGAAAACTCCGACCTTCCGTTTCAGGACCATTCTTTCGTTTTTACTGCAGCCAACGGCACGGAAAATGACGCGGCTATATTGTTCATAGCGTCTGATATGCCGGAAGCTATTTCAGCCCTTGGCAGGAAGCTTCCCCATTACCATAAATACAGCTATCTCGCCTTCAGGGGCAAGGAAGCGGAAAATGTCCTGAAGGGCAGATGGCCGGTTGTGGATTCGCCGCTCACTGTTTTTTTCAAAGACAATTCTCACATGATTCACAAGTCCGCGATGGCAAAGCTTGCCAGGAGGAGGCCCCTGATCCAGCCTCCAGGTGACTTATCAGCAGTAAAGATGATGGAGACGATCAGATTCTTGACGGCCCCTGAGCGCGAAGGCCGCGGCCTCGGCAGCCGGGGGATTGAAAGTGCCGCCGAATATATAGCGAAGCAGTTCAGAGACGCCGGTCTTCTGCCTGCCGGAGACTCAGGAGATACCTTCTTTCAGACGTGGCAGGAAGAAGCAGGCGAGCCGGCCCGCCTGATTACGATGCGAAACGTGATCGGCGTGATTCCCGGAACAAAGCCGGCTTTGGCAAAGCAGAGCATAGTCGTCGGCGCCCATTACGATCATCTTGGCTTCGGCTGGCCTGATGTAAGAGGCGAAAATAAAGGCAAGCTTCACCCGGGGGCTGACGACAACTCAAGCGGGGTGGCTATACTCATAGAACTTGCGAATGCTCTGGGCCCCGGTTTCAAACCAGAAAGACCCATCGTATTCGTCGCTTTTACCGCGGAGGAGGCCGGAAAGAGAGGCTCCATGCATTACGTTGCTTCCGAAAAAAAATATCCTTCCGATAAATGTGCCGCAATGATCAACCTTGATACGGTCGGCAGACTCAACGGGAGAAAGCTCCTGATACTTGGCGGCGCTTCGGCGCCGGAATGGGCGCATATTTTCAGGGACGCAGGATATCTTGCAGGAGTGGATGTCGACATGGTCTCTGAGGAACTGGATTCGAGCGATCAGATGAGTTTTAGCGCCAAGGGTATCCCGGCAGTACAGATCTTTTCAGGCCCTAACGCCGACTACCACCGGCCCTCCGACACCGCCGACAAGATAGACACCGACGGTCTTTTGAAAGTTGCGACAGTGGCAAAAGAAGTGGTTGAGTATCTTTCATCCAATGACGCCCCGCTTACACGCAGGGGTCCCGCCAAAGACGAGCAGATGTCCTCAAGAAGTGAGAGAAAGGTGAGTCTTGGCGCTGTTCCTGATTTCTCGTATAAGGGCAAAGGTGTGCGCCTTTCCGGGGTCGTTCCCGGTTCTCCTGCGGAGGCCGCCGGATTAAAGGAGGGCGACATCATTACTAAAATCAATTCATCTTCAATCACGACCCTTCGTGATCTTTCAGAAATCCTTAAGGCATCAAATCCAGACGGCAGGGTAGTAATTACTTTTCTAAGGGACGGCCATGAGATGAATACAGAAACGAAACTTGGGCCGAGGTAGCAAGAAAATGTAATCCTCAGATCCTAGAAATCAAACACCGGCTCCCGGTAGTGCTGATAATTCACGCATTTAATTCTAAGGCGGCAAAGGTTACAAACCTTGATGTACTTATAACACTCGTAGTGAATGCACCATATCATGTCCTGGGCTTGCGCACTTGTCACCTGCGGGGACGTGATTGAAGTTGAAGAATAAATTTTTCCCATGCCTTTGCTATTATGACATTGTCATGTCACTGTAAACCAGCCTATTAATACCTCTTAGCGACTTAAGCGGAGACCTCAGAAGAATCGAGGAGCCCTCTACCCCTGCTGCAATCCCGAGGGCAATCGTAATGTTGTAGCGGTTCAGGCCCAGGATGGCGCCATCAGCCGTTTCTTTTTCTCCGAACGGAACCACACGCCCATGGTAAAGGAACAGGACAGCTTTTGCGTCGAGGATTCGTTCGCACTGCCCCCTCGCCGTAAAATACTCCTGAAGTTTTTTTCGCCTGTATGCTCTTCTTGCCGCAGCGCTTCTTCTTTTCGCCGCGGGCGATACCTTCATCCTGTAGATTCGCGCATCCTCAATCAGAGACAGTATTTGTTCAAGCTCATACCTCCTCTGGATTGCCACGACATGCGCAGGTCTTATAGCCCTTATCTTAGCGGTCTTCAAGGCCTTCCCAAATTCGCCTGAGACGAGCCCCGTCGTGTCCAGCACGACAATGCCGGCACGCCTCCTTCCTATTGCGGTCATCTGCCGCGTTTTGTCGACCATAAGGGATATCGACTTTGCCGGGTTGGTAAAGCCCAGAAAGGTCATCCGCTCATATCCAAAATCCCCGAGGTCTTTTTCACGCTGAAACACCTTCATGGATATCGTTCCCGGCAAGCCTATGCCTGACTGGCCGATATCTGAGTCGATGAGCGCAACAGGCTGATTCATTCTTATGAGGGATTCTACAAGATATCGGGCGAGTGTGGTTTTTCCGGAATCCGTCTCACCAAGGAGCATGACCGTCCCCTGTTCTACACTTAAGAACCTGATGAGACTGTCCCATACCGGTTCAGAAGAGATATCCATGACGGATTATAGCAAAAGAGCGCTGCATCCTAAATAAAAAAGGTGTTACCGCCCTCTTTC
>JBAIXS010000343.1:0-1580 GCA_037916395.1 Candidatus Sulfobium mesophilum | reverse complement strand
TCTTCATGGCACAGATTTTATAGAGTGTAAAAAATATCGACAAGGTGGATTATGCTCACAAGTCCTTTCTCAAGGTCTAAGAATTCAGATACTCCTGAAGCGGTATTTTGAATGTGGACCTAACTTGGAGGAGTCCAACGAGATCTTGGCTTAGGAAACTTGTGGAGATCACATAAAATGCTAAAGACTGCAAATAAAGTTTTGGCACTACTCCGGCAGCTCGGGAAAGATAAGCTCGAGGGCATTGACAACTTTCGGGTCGTACTTCGAACCGGATCCGGCCTTGATCTCTGCCAGTGCCTGACGTTTCGTAATCGCAGCGTGGTAGGGGCGGTCCTCGATAAGTGCGCAGAAGGCATCTACGACAGCGATTACACGGGAAATAAAAGGGATTTCCTCACCTGCAAGGTTGCCAGGGTATCCGGTGCCGTCATATCTTTCATGATGGTGAAGTATGGCCTTTTTTACATCATCCGAAAACTCGAAACCGCTAAGAAGGTCGATAGTCGTATATGGATGCACTTTGATTGACCGCATCTCTGCCGACGCCAGCTTTCCCTTTGTCATAATGTCTTCGTCGATAGACATAAGGCCTAGATCGTAAATTATAGAGACATAAAGAGCGGTCTTCTTCTCTTCCTCGGTTGAGGAGAGTTTATCGAGAATCCTGCTTACGAGAATTGGAGCCAGGACGCCCTTTTTCGAATATCGTTTCTCTGCGCTAAGGAGGTTTTCAAACGAAGTCAAAAATTGTTTGAAGTCGGTCCCCGTGCCTGCCCCCTCGTAAACTTTCTTGATGAAATAAGAGAACCTGTCGCTCAGTGCCAGCGAGATGTAATAATCGTGGGCTGTGAAGGGCTGCGCACTCCTCTTATTGTTCAAGTTGAGGACGCCGATTACTTTGTCATCGAGCTTCAGCGGTAATGACAGCAATGAGCGTGTGTTGTACTGAGAGATGCTCTTTTTTCCGAACCGGGGATCCTTGTTCAGGTCTTCGATAAAGAGGGGCTTGCCTTCAAGGGCGACCCATCCTGCTATCTGATCGCCGATTTTCACCCTTGTCTTGAGGACGACATCGTCACTAAGCCCCTTTGATCCCTTGATCTTAAGTTCACCGGTGAGTTCATCGGCCAGCATGACTGAGCAGACATCAAGTCCCAGCGCCTCAGAGACAAGGTTAATAAACATTTCAGTAGTTGCGGTGAGGATTGCATCTCTTTTCTCAAGTGCGCTTTTGGAAATGCTCAGTGAGATTACAAAGGATTCTCCCTCATTTCGGGCCTCGAGTTTCCAATGATGAAGTTCGGCAATCCTTCTGGCAAGATAGAACTTTAAACGGCCATTCTCCTGCGAATGATAAATATGTTGTGAGTCATAGAAGTAAGGGATAACTTCTTCTGGAAGCTTCCGCGATACTGTAATAGTGATTTTGACGACATCGTTCTGGTGTGCAGTGAACTCGATGTTGTCGCCTCTTTCCAAATAGTGACTAAGACCATCGATAACACTATAGAAGAACTGAACAATCCTTTCTTTATCCACTACAATGTCGGAGATGTTCTTCTCCATGGACGTTTTCA
>JBAIXS010000342.1:0-8570 GCA_037916395.1 Candidatus Sulfobium mesophilum | reverse complement strand
CCTGCCTTCTTCTTCAGATACAGAAGCGGCAGGCCGGCTGTCGCTTTTTCTGATAAAACCCCTCAGTGCCGGGGCAAGCTCTTCTATAATATCATCGGCAGAAAGCACGATCTTTGCGCCCTGCTTTATCAGATTGTTTGTCCCTTCTGAATTGCGGGAGGTTATTTGTCCAGGCACCGCAAAGATCTCCTTGTTCTGCTCAAGAGCATAGTTAGCAGTGATCAGGGACCCGCTGTCGGAGGTTGCCTCCACAACAAGCACGCCCAAAGAAAGGCCGCTTATGAGTCTGTTCCTCCTGGGGAAATTCTCCCTGCTGGGCATCGTGCCCGGAGGGAATTCACTTATCCCGCATCCCGAAGATAAAATCCTCTGCATAAGCCCCCTGTTTTCGGCGGGGTAGTATACGTCAAGGCCTGAGCCCAGCACTGCAATTGTCCTGCCCCCGGCCGCCAATGCGCTTTCGTGGGAGAAGGTATCAATCCCCCTGGCCATGCCGCTGATAATAGTAAATCCGGATGAGGCAAGTTCTCCGGATATCTTACGGGTTGCGGCTTCCCCATAGGCGGTATGCCTGCGGGAGCCCACGACCGCAATGCCAAACCTGTCCTCGGGGCTATACTCGCCTTTCACATAGAGAACCACGGGAGCCCCATCAATCTCCTTTAAGACCTCCGGATAGCCAGGGTCATTATATCCTACAATCCTTATGCCTTTTTTCTCGGCGCCGCTTACAATCTTTTCAACAGCGTACCAGTCCCCAAAAGCCCTTATGCGGCCTGCCTTTTCCTTACCCAACCCCCTGATAGCAAGCAGGTCGTCAATGCCTGCCCGGAAGATATTTTCAGGGGTTCCCAGTTCCGCAAGCAGCTTCCTGGACATGAGCGGGCCTATTTCAGGTACCAGAGAAAGGCCGACCCAGTAACTTATATCAGTCATACTTTCTTCCTCAGGGCCCTGTTAGCCTTGAGCCTGAGGGCGAGCAGTTTAATGAACCCCTCCGCGTCTTTTTGATTATAAACATCTTCTTCCTCGAACGTTGCCAGCCTCGCGTCATAAAGGGACCCGGGCGATTTTCTTCCGGTCACCAGGCAATTGCCCTTATAAAGTTTCAGCCGTGCAGTGCCGCTCACCGCTTTTTGTATATCGTCGATCATTTTTTGAAGAGCAAGGCGCTCGGGAGAAAACCAGTATCCATAATATATCAGTTCAGCATACTTCGGCATAAGTGAATCAGCAAGGTGCTTCACTTCCCTGTCTAAGGTTATCGACTCTACGGCCCTCCTGGCAATGTGAAGCAGGGTCCCGCCTGGGGTTTCGTACACTCCGCGTGATTTTATGCCGACAAGCCTGTTTTCAACTATATCGACCCTCCCTACCCCGTGCCTCCCTCCTGCTTCATTCAACGTCTCAAGTAGTCTGGCCGGTGACAGCCTTTTGCCGTTAACGGCGACAGGGTCCCCTTTTTCGAACGTTATCTCGATGCTGACCGGCCTGTCCGGTGTCTTCTCAAGCGGCTGAGTCATAGTGTACATATCAGCCGGCGGTTCTTTCCAGGGGTCTTCGAGGACGCCCCCTTCATAGCTTATATGCAAAATGTTTCTGTCTGTACTGAAGGGTTTCTTCTTGGTCGCAGTTACCGGAATGCAGTGCATTTTTGCGTAGTCCATCAGAGACTTCCGGGAGTCAAAGGTCCAGTCTCTCCATGGAGCGATAATCTTTATATCGGGCTTTAGCGCATAGCAGGTCAGTTCAAACCTTATCTGGTCATTGCCCTTGCCGGTTGCTCCGTGCGCAACAGCGTCCGCCCCTTCACGTTTCGCTATTTCGATCTGTCTTTTTGCTATAAGCGGCCTTGCTATGGATGTTCCTAAAAGATAAAATCCTTCATAGACAGCGTTGCCCCGTAGCATGGGAAATATGTATTCCTTGACGAACTCTTCCCTAAGGTCCTCGATATAGACTTTTGAGGCCCCTGTTTTAAGGGCCTTCTGTCTGGCCTCGCCCAGGTCCTCGCCCTGCCCGAGGTCGGCGCAGAATGCGATAACATCGGCCTTGTAGGTCTCTTTTAGCCACTTTATGGCAACAGAGGTATCAAGACCGCCTGAATATGCGAGAACTATTTTTTTGATCATACAGAGCCTCCATAGGAAAACTGTTCAGCGCAACGCCGAACCATTAAATGACCTGTCCGCAATTTGTAAACATAGCACAAAAATAAAATAAATGTAAAATTGCGCAATAGCTCTAATTGCAATTTAGTCTCAATTTCAGTTAGACTAGCCAATGGAAAACATTATTTTTCGTAACTTTCTTGGGGGAAAGGGGCTGAAACTCACTAAGGAACGCACTGCGGTCCTCAACGAGGTCTATTCATTTCACGGTCATTTTGAGCCTGAATACCTATATTCGAGGATAAAAGACTCCGGATCAAAGGCTTCGAGGGCGTCAGTTTACAGGACATTAAGCCTGCTTGTGGAGTGCGGTCTTGTCAAAAAGGTCACAAGGACCGAAAAAGGCAACATCTACGAACATACTTACGGGCATACCCATCACGACCATATGATCTGCGACATCTGCGGAGACATTATAGAATTTTTTTCCGAGAAACTTGAAAACCTCCAGGACGAGATATGCGAAAAAAACAGCTTTATCGGGTCAAGTCACGCGCTTGAGATAAGGGGTCGATGCAAAAAATGCAGGATGTAAAAGTTTTAAAAGAAGAAAAGAAAAAGCATAAATACGGCAAAATAGTCCTGGTGGGCAATCCAAATGTGGGCAAAAGCGTCATCTTCGGGCTTTTGACCGGCAAATACGTCACCGTCTCCAACTATCCGGGCACAACAGTAGAGGTTTCGCACGGCAACCTCAGCCTTGACGGCAAAAGGCTGCACATAGTCGATTCTCCCGGCGTAAACAGTTTTGTGCCTATGAGCGAGGATGAGCGCGTCACTAGGGATATCCTTCTTGCTGAAAGGCCTGAAAACATTGTACTTGTGGCAGATTCAAAAAACCTCAAGAGGGCACTCATGCTTTTGCTTCAGCTGGCCGAGATGGACCTGCCATGCATCCTTGCGCTTAACATGGAAGACGAAGCTACGGCAAGAGGGATCGAGATAGATTACAGAAAGCTTGAAGAAATGATTGGCGTCAAAGTCATAGGCACGGTCGCCCCTCAGAGAAAAGGGATTCAAAAACTTAAGGAGTCGCTTCTGTCATCGACGAAGCCAAAGATCAGCATGCATTACGGGGGCTACATAGAAGACTATATCGGCAGGATTTCAGCTCTTCTGCCCGATGCAAGCATATCGAAACGGTCACTGGCCCTTATGGTCCTTTCCGGCGACGACAGCATGAGAGGCTGGTTCGTGGCCAATCTCGATGCTGATAAGATCAAGGAGATTGAGGACATCAGAGACGAGGCCCAGGCGAAACACAAAGAGCAGTTGGCAACCCTTATCTCTAAAGAAAGAATAGAGATGTCGGAAAAAATAGTCAGTGATGTCATGAAGAAAAGTCAGACTCAGGCCGGACGGGCGGCCCGGTGGATCGGCAGGTGGTCCATGCATCCGCTGTGGGGCTTATTTTTTCTGGTGTTTGCCCTATTTTGCTTTTATGAGTTTGTCGGCAAATTCGGCGCAGGCACACTGGTAAATTTTTTCGAGGAGGTTATCTTCGGGCGATACCTCAGCCCGGGCATAGAAAAAGTGGTCAGAAGCGTCATCCCCTTCACCCTTGTGCAGGACTTCCTTGTCGGCCAGTACGGAATGTTTACGATGGCGATAACTTACGCCGTCGCCATAATTCTTCCGATAACCGCAACCTTTTTTGTCGCCTTCGGTTTCCTTGAAGACAGCGGATATCTTCCGAGGATTGCGGTCCTGGCAAACAGCGCTTTTTCGAAGATAGGGCTGAACGGCAAGGCCGTCCTTCCGATGGTGCTCGGACTGGGGTGTGGGACAATGGCCACTATGACCACAAGGATACTTGAGACAAAAAGAGAGAGGATAATAGCTACATTTCTTATTGCCCTGGCCATCCCCTGCTCTGCGCAGCTCGGCGTTATAATGGGGATGCTCGGTCCTTACCCGGCGAAGGTTGCTGCCTGGTGGCTCGGAGCGGTAATTTCAGTTCTAATGCTCACAGGGTATATAGCCTCAAGAGTAATCCCGGGAGAGAAAGCCGACTTTTTCCTTGAGATACCCCCGATCAGGCTCCCGAGGATGGGCAATATCCTGATGAAGACAATTGGAAGAATCGAGTGGTACCTGAAAGAGGCGGTGCCATTATTCATCCTCGGCACCTTCGTTCTTTTTATTTTGGACAAATCAAACATACTGAGATGGCTTGAAAACGCAGTTTCCCCTGTCGTTGTCAACTTCCTCGGCCTGCCTGAAAAAACAGCAAGCGTCCTGATACTGGGGTTCCTAAGGAGGGACTATGGCGCCGCCGGTCTCTTTCAACTTTCCAAACAGGGACTGCTCAGTACCAATCAGGTGATAGTAAGTATTATTACGCTCACACTTTTTGTCCCGTGTCTGGCAAGCTTCTTCATGATCATAAAGGAAAGGGGGATGAAGACCGCCCTTCTCATGTTTTTACTCATCACTGGTTTCGCCCTTCTCATCGGAGGAGGGGTAAACCTGATTCTGAAGCTTATCGGCTGACTTGGGCTGTCACTTTTTGACAGCCTTTTAAACGCAGGGTTATAATCAAAACTGGCATGAAATTCAGATTAGTAATCATCTTCACTATCGTCTCGCTTTTACTTGGGGGCATTGCAGGCGGCTATATCGCAATATCGAAGGGAATACCCTCTATCGAAGAACTGAAACAGTTCAACCATGCGGCGGGCACCAGGATTTACTCCGATGATGACGTATTAATAGGCGAGTTAAAGATAGAAAAGGGCATCTTCGTTCCGCTTGACAGAATGCCAAAAAATATAGTCAACGCAGTTGTGGCTGTCGAAGACTCCAGGTTCTGGAAACACAAGGGAATTGACTATATCGCCATCGCAAGGGCTGTCGTCAAAGACGTAATCCATGCAAGCCTCAAAGAAGGCGGCAGCACCCTAACCCAGCAGCTGGCAAAAGTAGTTTTTCTGAGTCCGGAGAAGACAGTAAAGAGAAAAATAATGGAGGCCTCACTCGCCATTCAGATAGAGAATAACCTCAGCAAGAGAGAGATCCTCGAACTTTACTTGAACAAAGTATATTTTGGTCACGGCGCTTATGGGGTAGAGATGGCCTCCAAGGTTTATTTCGGCAAATCTGTTAATCATCTCACACTTGCCGAGGCAGCCCTGATCGCAGGTTTAGTCAAGGCGCCGACGCTTTATTCGCCTTTCAACGACCTTTCAAAGGCTAAAGACAGGCAGGCTATTGTCCTGGCCCGGATGGAGGAAGAAGGGTACATAAATAAATCAGAGAGGACGGCTGCCTTAGCCCAGCCGCTTTATCTGGCAAGTCCAAAGAAAGGCATAGAAGCAAACAGCTATTTCGTCGATTATGTAAAAAAATATCTTGAGGAGAAATACGGCCTTGATACTGTATACAAGGGTGGGATGAAAGTATACACCACCCTCAACAGGGGCATGCAGATTTCAGCCGTTGCCGCAGTGCAGGCAGGGCTTAAGGAAGTTGATAAGAGAAGAGGCTGGCGCGGTCCGTTAGAAAGAAAAAAGGATGTGGATTTCGAAAAGGAACTCAAAGCAAAAGAGCTCCCAGGGACGGTAGCTATAAATCCCGGCGACATTTATTCCGGTCTGGTCCTGAAAGTCTCAGATAAGGAAGCCCTTATTAAGACGAGGGGTGTCGTAGGAAAACTCTCGATAAAAGACGCTATGTGGGCATCGAGAACCATTGCGAAGGAAGGCGCCATAAAAAATATACAGAACTTTACCTTGCCGAAGATATTGAGGCCGGGCGACATCGTAAAGGTGAGCATAAAGAGTATCGTAAACAAAAACATTCAGCTCGCGCTCGAACAGGACCCCGAAGTGGAAGGTGCCCTTGTATCTGTGGAGCCTTATTCCGGCTTTATAAGGGCCATGGTAGGAGGCTACGACTTCACCCGGAGCGACTTCAACAGGGCCATATTGGCAAAACGGCAACCCGGTTCGGCATTTAAACCTGTAATTTACGCAGCTGCAATGGATAATGGCTTCACTCCAGCAAGCATAATTAATGATGAGCCGGTATCATACGTTGGCGGGGCAAAGGGTGAATGGAACCCCGAAAACTATGACCACAAATTCTACGGACCTACCCGCCTGCGTGAAGCCCTCGCATATTCCAGAAATGTTGTCACGGTCAAGCTTGTCGATACGATGGGAATAGATAATCTCATTAATTTCGCAAGGACCGTCGGCTTCGATGGAGACATACCGCGCAACCTTAGCATAGCCCTCGGGTCTTTGAACGTTACACCCTTCCAACTCGCGCTGATCTATGATGTCTTTGCAAGCAATGGTATGAAGGTCAAACCTATTTCCATAAAATATATCACTGACAAAAAGGGCAGGGTACTTGAGAGCAACGAACCCACTCCAGAGCAGACCATAAGCCCACAGACGTCTTTCCTTATAACTTCCATGATGCAGGACGTCATTAAGTACGGAACGGGCTGGCGCGCCAAGGCGCTCGGGTTTCCTGTCGCCGGCAAAACCGGCACTACAAATGATTACAAGGACGCCTGGTTTGTCGGCTATAGTTCGGGGCTTGTTTCCTGCGTTTGGGTTGGTTTCGACAATTTTAAGACTCTTGGGTCACTTGAGACAGGTGCCAGGGCGGCTTCTCCGATATGGGTTTCCTTTATGCAAAATGCCCTTCATGGCAGCTCCGAAGGATTTTCACAGCCCGAAGGTATTGTTTCTGCAGTGATAGATCCTAAAACGGGTCTTTTGTCTCGTGATGAAGCCGGGATCAGGGAATATTTCAAGGACGGCACCCAGCCAAAACAGCTCTCCCCTTCGAAATCCCTCTGGGAGGTCAGAGAGCCTCAGCAGATAGACTTCGACTGATGCCGGAAGGCTTTATTTCTTCGTTTTTTTGGAGATGTAGACAATACAGTCTTCGCAGATGCGGCCGGACTGGGTATTACAGATCATCCTGTTAAGTTCCCAGCAAGGTTTTGTCCTGTCAATATAAGCAGAACATTTGCTTTTTCTGTCGTCGGAACAGGCAGTTATCTCCCAACACGGCGCATAGTCCAGAAGCTTCTTGATCCCTTCGATGCTGATCTTCTTGTTATGTATCAACTCTCTCAAACACCTCAGCCACTTTATGTCATTCTCGGAATAAAACCTGTTTTTGTTTCTCCTTGCAGGCTTAATAAGTCCGTGCTTTTCATAAAGTCTGAGGGTCTGGTCCGTAGTCCCTATCAGCTCCGCCACAATACCTATCGGGTAGAGCGGCATCTCCTTTTTTTCTTCTTCATTAAGATCTCTTCTCATATTTCCCCTTGCTTATTATATTCATTTTTGTCCAAATAGTGTATAAATTTTAATTATTAATACATTATCAAATTGTAAAAAGCAAGTTTTTTTATTTTTTGATATTGACATTTACAGTTTGCCTTTTGTAACATTACACCGATTTTCAATGAAGGAGGCCTCTTATGCACGAAGAAAAACTTTTGATGGATATATTCTTCAATCCCGAAGTTGTACCGCATTATGTCTCTTACGCGTTCCTTGCATCCATTCTCTTGATTGTACTGGCCCTGATAGTAAGGAGCTCGCTGAAACTCGTTCCGAAAGGCACGCAGAATGTTGTAGAGACGATTATTGAGGCTCTTCTGAATCTTGCCGAGGAAAATATCGGCCACCACTGGGCAAGGCCGCTATTCCCGCTCATCGCAACATTGGCGCTATTTATCGCCACGTGTAACTTTATGGGACTGATACCAGGGTTCTCATCTCCTACCAGCAACATAAACACCAACGCCGCGATGGCGATACCGGTTTTTCTCGCTACACACGTATATGGCATCTGGGTCCATGGGTTCGGGTACATCAAGCACTTCCTGGGGCCTATAAGGTCCATATTTGCCCTTCCTTTGATGATTCTTATGTTTGTCATTGAGTTTATCGGCCACATCGCGAGGCCGCTGACACTTTCGGTTAGGCTTTTCGGCAACATGAGCGCAAAGCATTATATACTTGGCGTGCTTGGTATCCTGGCCCCGGCTGTTGTGCCGGTGGCGATATTAGTTCTCGGAGTTCTCGTGAGCGTTATCCAGGCGTTCGTCTTTACACTTTTGACGGCGCTTTACCTTGCTGGTGCCGTAGAAGAGGCACATTAATCCAAAGTCCTTGAGAAAGGAGGAAAGAACATGAAGAAGACTGTTTCATTAATCCTTCTTGCCCTGTCTCTGGTAGTATTGCTTGCCCCTGTCGTGTTCGCTGAAGAGGCTGCTTCTGCGACAGCACCGGGTGATGCAAAGCTTAAGTACTACGCGGTGGCTGCCCTCGCATGCGGTATTGCAATAGGTGTTGCCGCCTTCGGGGCAAGTATCGGCCAGGGAATGGGTCTGAAAGGAGCGACCGAGGGTATCGCAAGAAACCCCGG